>JAJQIE010000092.1 GCA_021199395.1 Lachnospiraceae bacterium
CTACTGTATCTACCGGGAGAAGCAGCTTTTTGCCAAGCTTCTCAGCCTTTTCCATCATCTCTTTGCAGTAATCAAGCTTTGTCTCATCGCAAAGAGACGTGCCGATCTCATAGCCCTGAGCCTTCAGGAAAGTATATGCCATACCACCGCCGATGATCAGCGTATCGCACTTTTCAAGCAGGTTGGAGATCACATTCAGCTTATCCGCAACCTTTGCGCCCCCAAGAATCGCTACAAACGGCCTTACCGGATTCTCTACGGCATTGCCAAGGAAGTTGATTTCCTTTTCCATCAGATAGCCTACCGCACAGTTCCCGCCCTTCGCGCGGACTACCTCAGTAACACCGGCTACAGACGCATGCGCTCTGTGAGAAGAACCGAACGCATCGCATACATAATCATCGCACAGATCAGCCAGCTCTTTGCTGAACGCTTCTCCGTTTTTCGTCTCTTCCGCACCACGGAAACGGGTATTCTGCAGCAATACCACGTCGCCCGGCTGCATCGCCGCTACAGCTGCGGAAGCCGCCTCGCCGGTCACGTTGTAATCAGCGACAAAATTCACTTCTTTACCAAGCTTTTCGCTCAGTCTCTTAGCTACCGGCGCCAGAGACTCACCTTCATTCGGGCCATTCTTTACCTTGCCGAGATGGGAGCAGAGAATGACCTTCCCACCGTCCGCAATCAGCTTCTGAATCGTAGGCAGAGCTGCCACGATACGGGTCTCATCGGTAATCTCACCATTTTTTAAAGGAACATTGAAGTCACAGCGAACCAGGACTCTTCTGCCATTTGCGTTAAAATCATCTACGGATTTTTTATTTAACATTGGATTTTCCTCCTTAATAATCCGGATAAGGACGTTGCCATTCCCTACCCGTCTGGATACAATCAGATAGGGGGAGTGCTCGCACCCCTGTCCGTCACCGTACCAGGCGGGTGCAGCACAAGCTGCATATTCCGCACCTGCGTACATGAAAAGAAGTCCGGTCCATTCAGACCGGACCTCCTCTGGGTCTTTTGATCAGACAGGAGACATATCCGCCCCCTGCTTATTTTCAGAACTGTCGCAAATTAAGCCAGCTCAGCGAAATACTTAATGGTGCGAACCATCTGGCTTACATAAGAGTTCTCATTGTCATACCATGAAACAACCTGTACCTGAGAAGTACCATTGCCAAGATTTACAACCATGGTCTGAGTAGCATCAAACAGAGAACCAAATCTCATGCCGACTACATCAGAGGAAACGATCTCATCTGTGTTGTATCCGAAGGACTCGGTAGCCTGAGCCTTCATTGCCTCATTGATGCCCTCAACAGTAGCTTCGCCCTTTACAACCGCATTCAGGATCGTGGTAGAACCTGTCGGGGTCGGTACACGCTGAGCAGCGCCGATGAGCTTGCCCTTCAGCTCCGGAATAACCAGACCGATTGCCTTTGCAGCGCCCGTGGAGTTCGGAACGATATTGACAGCGCCTGCGCGGGATCTTCTCAGATCGCCTTTTCTCTGCGGTCCGTCAAGAATCATCTGATCGCCGGTGTAAGCGTGGATCGTGCACATAATACCGGACTCGATCGGCATATAATCGTTCAGAGCCTTTGCCATCGGAGCCAGGCAGTTGGTCGTGCAGGAAGCAGCGGAGATAACGGTATCTTCCGGTGTCAGTGTGGTGTGGTTTACATTATATACGATAGTCGGAAGATCATTTCCAGCAGGAGCGGAAATAACAACCTTCTTTGCGCCAGCATTGATATGAGCCATAGATTTTTCCTTGGAGGTGTAGAATCCGGTGCACTCCAGAACAACATCTACGCCAAGCTCGCCCCACGGAAGCTTGGAAGCGTCTGCCTCTTTGTAAATCGTGATGGTATGTCCATCAACTACGATCGCGTCGTCCGTATAGGAAACCTTGTCAGCCTTCTCATACTTGCCCTGGGAAGAGTCATACTTCAGAAGGTGAGCCAGCATCTTAGGGCTGGTCAGATCGTTGATCGCTACTACATCGTAGCCTTCCGCCTGAAACATCTGTCTGAATGCCAGACGACCGATACGTCCAAATCCATTGATCGCAACTTTTACTGCCATGATAAAAATTCCTCCTATATGTGATTTTTAATAGGTAAGTGCCGGGGAGCCATATCAGCGCCGGCCAAACGAAAAGCGTTCCCCCAACCTTTTGCTATTCTACCTAATTTTTCCCAGAATTTCAAGTGCTAATATGCGTTCTCCAAAAAATTTTATAGACTTTTTAGCCGACATCCGCTATGATAGTCGCGAGCACAGCAGATTGCCGGATTTTTATGGCAAAATTGCCGCTGTTTCAGAAAGGATTCTAAAATATATGGGTATTCTCTATGATTTTCATTTGCACTCGGCTTTTTCCGGCGACAGTGAAACGCCTTCCGTGGATATGCTTCTCCGCGCCAGGGCGCTTGGCCTTCGCGGGATCTGTTTTACCGAGCATCTGGATCTCGACGCGCCGTATGACGATCCTGATTTTTCTCTGGACTTTTCCGCGTATTTTTCCGGGATTTCCGCCCTGAAAGAACAGTACAGCAGCAGCATTCAGATCGGGATCGGCATGGAATTTGGCATCCAGCCCCACCTGCCGGATACACTCACAGAGCTGAACCAGACCTTTTCGTTTGATTTTATCATCGCGTCGCAGCACTTTGTACGGGGGATGGACCCATATTATCCGGACTTTTTTGAGGGCAGACCCGAACGGGAGTGCTATGAAGAATTCTTCCGTGCCGAGTATGACACGCTCCTGAGGTTTTCACCGCAGGACTACGATACGCTGGGACACATGGATTATGTAGTTCGCTATGGTCCGAACCGCAATCATGATTATTCCTATCAGAAATACGCGGACTGCATTGATCCGATCCTGCGCTTCCTGATCGATCATGGCAAATGTCTGGAATTAAATACCGGCGGTTTTAAATACGGTCTTGGAGAGCCGAATCCCTGCGCGGATGTCTTCCGGCGCTACCAGGAGCTCGGCGGCGAGCTGGTCACCATCGGTTCTGACGCGCACGCGCCGGATCAGATCGCTTATTCTTTTGATAAAGCAGCGCAGCTCCTTGATGCTCTTGGCTTTCGCTATTATACTGTTTTTGAACAGAGAAAAGGACGGCAGGTCAGACTATGATCCGCCGTCTGTATATCCCAGAGCTTCCCCCAGAAGATTATAGCCGCTGAACGCATCTGTAATATGGTAAGAGCCCGCATCCTCCGATGGCCAACCGGCAGTCACAAGGATATATTCCCGTTCGCCCACCTGTGCCATCGACGCAAGACAAAGCCCCGCTTCCTCTGTGTAACCGGTCTTGGCACCCAGAATTTCCCCTCCCGTGACAAGCTCATCCTCCACATTTTTAAAAAACGTGCTCCAGACAGTGAATCCGTCCGGATGGACGTCTGTCGCGGACATCGTGTGATAATGTGTGGTAAATACGGTGCGGAAGGTCTCGTTCTCCAGAGCAGCCCTTAAAATCATGGCCATCTCATAGGCGGTCGTATACTGGTCGTCATCGTGAAGTCCCGTACAATTTGTAAAATGGCTCTGTGTCAGCCCAAGTTCCTCCGTCTTCCGGTTCATCAGCTCGACAAGCCCCTCCTCCGAGCCGGCCGCTTCGATCGCCAGCTGCATACAACACTCCGCGCCCGACGGCAGCAGCGCCCCATAAAGCAGCTCCCGGATCACCGTCGTTTCTCCCGGCTCGAAGCCCGCCCTGGAAGCGCCCTCATCATAAAGCCCGTCATAATAGTCATAGGACATCGTAACGGAAGCCTCCAGATCCTTTATCGACTCGATCGCCACATACACTGAAAGAATCTTGGTCATGGAAGCCGGATAGATCACTTCATCGCCCCGCTTCGATCCCATCACTGTACCAGTACTCTCATCGATCAGTACGGCATAAGGGCTATAGAGAGAATCCAGGCTCACAGTGACATCGGGAACCGCCGAGGTATCCGCCTTTTTCAGAAGATATACTCCCGCAACAGCGGCAGCCACCAGCAGCAGAAACACAACCATACATACACGCATTGCCCTCCTGCCGCCCCGCTTTCGTCTTCGGCGACGTCCGGGCGATGTCCTTTTTGCAGAATTCTTCTCCGGATATCGGCTGCCGTAAGCACCGGCTCTGTTGTTACGCCTCTCTGATCCGCCTGCGTATCCTTTCCGTTCTACTCGCATTGCAATACCTTCTTAATCT
>JAJQIE010000320.1 GCA_021199395.1 Lachnospiraceae bacterium
CCTGATACGTCCAGGAGGGTGTGTGTATCTGATAACGCGCAGAGCCTGTATCGACGGTATTTTTATTCGAGCTGCTCTGTTCCGCGATCTCCGTGATTTTTTCAGAAAATTTCAATTTTACGCGCAGCCTGCGCAGCGCCGCAAGCAGCACTTCGAGGACAGAGGATGCCTGTGAAGTACAGGGATAAATACAGCCGTTTCTTTCCATCGTGAGCAGGCCCAGCCCGGAAAAGAAGGTAAGCGTGGCCTCCCTGCCAAATTCCTTAACCAGACAGGCTGCAAGCTTTGCCCCGGTTCCGTGGTACTGCCCCGCCAGATTGTCCGAAGCACTGGTGAGATTGCAGCGCCCATTGCCAGTGACCAGAAGCTTTCTGCCGGGACGCTCCTGCGCTTCGAGGATCGTCGCCTCGGCGCCGAGACGGGCCGCTGAGATCGCCGCGGTCATGCCGGCTGCGCCCGCGCCGATGATAAAAATCCTTTTTCCCAAAGCTTTGCACCTTCTTTCTGTCCGGCTTATTGAATCAATTTATGTCCGTCCGACTTACTGAATCAATTTACGTTCTTCCCCGATACCTGAATCTCAATAAGCTTTTTTTCATACAGCCTCTGCAGCGATTTCAGGATGCCCAGCTTCGCGTGCGGCCAGGTCAGTCCGCCCTGAAAATAGACTGCGTAGGGCGGCTTGATCGGACCGTCCGCGCTCAGCTCGATAGAAGATCCCTGCACGAAAGCCCCGGCAGCCATGATCACATCGCTGTCGTATCCCGGCATCGCCCATGGCTCCGGCGTCACATAGCTGTCTACAGGCGCTGCAGCCTGAATCCCCTCACAGAAGGAAATCACTCCCTCCGGAAAGCCAAATTCGATTTCCTGGATGATATCATGGCGTTCCTCCGTGCCATTCGGAACAACCGTAAATCCCAGTTTTTCGTAGAGATTTGCTGCAAAAATCGCGCCCTTCAACGCGGCTGCCGTCACTGTCGGCGCAAGGAACAGCCCCTGATAAAAGGATTGCATGACACCGAAATTCGCGCCGACCTCCCTGCCAAGTCCTGGTGAGGTCAGACGGAACGCGCACTGCTCCACACAGGCGAGCTTTCCGGCGATGTAACCGCCCGCGGGCGCAAGGCCGCCGCCCGGATTCTTGATCAGAGAGCCGACGACCATGTCCGCCCCCAGTTCTCCCGGCTCTATCCGCTCTACAAATTCGCCATAGCAATTGTCTACCATACACAGAAGATCCGGCCGGATGCTTTTGACAAAAGAAATCGCTTTGCCAATCTGCTCCACGGAAAGCGTCGGACGGGTCTGGTAGCCTTTTGAACGCTGGATTTCGACCAGCTTTGTCTCTGGCTTTATCGCGTTTCGGATTCCTTCATAATCAAAGCTGCCGTCCGGACACAAATCCACCTGTGCATAGGTAACGCCATATTCCGCAAGCGAACCGCGCGAGGGACGAATGCCGATCACTTCCTCAAGCGTATCATATGGTTTTCCGGAAATAGACAGCAGCTCATCGCCCGGACGCAGGTTCGCGGACAGTGCGATCGCGAGCGCATGTGTCCCACAGGTAATCTGAGGGCGGACAAGAGCGGCTTCCGTGCGAAAGACATTCGCGTACACTTCCTCAAGTGTATCTCGTCCGCGGTCATTGTAGCCATAGCCGCTGGACGATTCGAAGCATTCCGCACTCACGCGGGCGTCCTGCATGGCTTTAATCACCTTCAACTGATTGTATTCCGCTGTTTCGTCTATTTTCTGAAAGCGGTCTTCCAGACCGGATAAAACACTTTCCGAAAAATCATATACCTCCCGGCTGATGCCAAGAGCTTCATACATCTGGTTCATCATGAATTGTCGTTTCCTCCCGTGAGTTTTTATTCCCGCCACAGAATAAATTTTTTATCATCCGGATCGGGTATACAGTGGCAGGCCGGCCATATCTGCCTGACCGTGCTATTTCCTGCGTTTTTCACAGGTACTTTTTGATAACTGAGCAGGGACAATTCCGGCGCTGTGAAGAATCGCAAGCATATATTTCAAAAGGCCCTCTTCATTACGGTCAAACCGGTTTTTGTCAAGCCAGATCACATCGCGCTCCCTGCGAAACCAGGTAAGCTGGCGCTTTGCAAAATGACGGGTATCGCGCTTGAGGACGCGAATCACTTCCTCAAGCGTGTACGCCCCGGAAAGATAATCCAGCAGTTCTTTATAACCAAGTCCCTGCATTGATACCATTTCACGGGTACAGCCCATCTTTTGCAGCCTTTGCACCTCATCGAGCAGTCCATCCTCCATCATTTTGTCCACTCTCCGATCGATCCGGTCATACAGAACCGCGCGCTCGTCATTTAAAACAAAATAGACAAACTGGTACGGAGATTCCCGATGGCGCTCTTTTTCGTTGTGTTCGGATATTTTTTCCCCGGTCGCATGATAAAACTCCAGAGCCCGTATCACCCGTTTTACATTATTCGCATGGATCGTGTCGGCGGATTCCGGATCCACCGCCCGCAGCATATCGTGAAGGATCTGTGGCTCCTGCTCCCTGGCAAGACGCTCCAGCGATTCCCGGTAAGAACTGTCAGAACCATGTTCAATAAAATCAATATTGTAAAGCACTGCCTGAATATAGAAGCCGGTGCCGCCAACGAGAATAGGAATGCGTCCTCTGGCATGAATTTCCTCAATATACCGCTTCGCATACTGTTGAAACTTTACTACATGAAATTCCTCCCAGGGCTCGAGCTCATCGATCAGGTGATGCGGGACGCCCTGCATTTCCTCCTGTGTCACCTTTGCGGAGCCGATGTCCATGCCCCGGTAAACCTGCATGGAATCGGCTGATATAATCTCTCCGTTGACCTGCTTTGCGAGCTCCACAGACAGGCGTGTTTTCCCGACAGCCGTCGGACCGGTGAGTATGATTAAAGGTTTTTTATTCTGAGTCATGTATCCTATCCTCAAAGGAAAACGACTTATGTCCTTTCCTATAACTACACAATCCTCTTAAACTTCTTCTCCAGCTCATATTTTGTCATTGCTATGATCGTCGGCCGCCCATGCGGACAGTTATACGGGTTTTCCAGTGTCAGCAGCTCTCCGATCAGCGCGTCGATCTCGGCTGTCTGCAGGCGGTGATTGCCCTTGACCGCCGCCTTGCAGGACATCGAAGCGATTTTTTCGCGGATAGCCTGATCCGAAGCGCGTTCGGAGATATCGGTGAGGCCGTCCAGCATTTCAAGGAACAGATTCTGATCCGCCAGGCTGTAAAGATTGCCCGGAACCGCACAGATGGAATACTCTCTGCCCCCAAACGGTTCGATCTCAAAACCGACTTCGACAAAGCGTTCCATATGTTTTTTTAGCATCTCCTCCTCTTGCATGGACAACGATACGATAATGGGAGGCGTGATCATCTGTGAGGTCTGCTTTTTCTCCGCGAGATTCTTCATAAACCGCTCATATAAAACCTTTTCGTGCGCCGCATGTTGGTCAATAATGTACATTTTATCCTGAAATTCCACGATCCAGTAGGTGCCAAAAACCTGTCCGATCAGCTTGTGCTGTTTTACATTCTGCTCACTCAACAGCTTTTCATCAAAAAGCTCCATCTGCACCGGTTTAGCAGGAGTCTTGTCCCCGGCGGCAGAGGACAACGGCCATTCTGAAACCGCTGCGCGGTGGGCAGACTTCGTGGAATCGCCCCCTCGCTCACGCTCGGCGGCATAACGCGTCTGCCATTCTGAAACTGCTTCGCAGTGGGCAGACTTCGTGGAATCGCCCCCTCGCTCACGCTCGGCGGCATGACGCGTCTGCCATTCTGAAACTGCTTCGCAGTGGGCAGACGCTGTATCAGGAGCATTTTCCGGAGGAGCGGAGGAATCCACTGCATCGTTTTGAATGGTTCCTGTGACCGGCTTCAGCACACCCGGTTTTTTCCCTAAACCGGAAAAATCGGGAATCGCCCCCTCGCCTGCGCTCGGCGGCAAATCGCATCTGCCATTTTGAAACCGTTGCGCGGTGGGCAGATGATCGGGAATCGCCCCCTCGCCTGCGCTCGGCGGCAAATCGCATCCGCCATTTTGAAACCGCTGCGCGGTGGACAGATGCTCGGGATACTTTGGCTCATAGGGACTCTGGGACTCCGCTAAAAGCTGGCTTCGCACGTTCTAAAACGGTTGCGGATAAAGATAACGGGTGG
>JAJQIE010000171.1 GCA_021199395.1 Lachnospiraceae bacterium
ATTATACTGCCGGCTTCGATGATCTTATAGCTGACCTTGTAGCTGAGGTCTGAAGAAACGGTTCCCTCCTGAGCGGAAAAGGAGAAAATCATATACATGAGCAGAATTGCCGGTATAAAAGAGAGCGGCTTTAAGAATTTAATCATATGTCTGTACTCCTTTCCTTCCTATATATATGGATCTGTCTGGTGCAGGAAAGCTGCTTTTGCAAGTCATATTGTAGCATTCTATTGCGAGGGTGTCCAGCCATTTCACAGAAATATAAGAAACACAGCTTCATATAAAAAGAAAAAACAGCTTGACAAGAAAATACAGCTTTCGTATAATGTAACGGTGCGTGAAAGCGTGTAGTTTTTGTGCGCATATTTTTCGGCAACCACTTATTAATACCAGGAGGTGAAAAGAGAATGCCAACATTTAACCAGTTAGTAAGAAAAGGCAGACAGACATCGGTGAAAAAGTCTACTGCACCGGCGCTCCAGAAAGGATACAATTCTCTTCAGAAGAAACAGACGAATACCTCGTCTCCGCAGAAGAGAGGAGTTTGCACAGCAGTAAAAACTGCTACTCCTAAGAAGCCGAACTCAGCGCTTCGTAAGATCGCCAGAGTACGTCTGTCCAATGGTATCGAGGTGACAAGCTATATTCCGGGCGAGGGACATAACCTTCAGGAGCACAGCGTCGTACTGATCCGCGGAGGAAGGGTAAAGGACCTTCCGGGTACCAGATATCATATCGTAAGAGGTACGCTTGATACAGCCGGTGTAGCAAAGAGAAGACAGGCACGTTCCAAATACGGTGCCAAGAGGCCGAAAGAAGCAAAGAAATGATGTTTGCCTTTGGGTCGTAAACCCAGTATCACATGAAAGCAGAATTTTGTTTCACCTTATGCGGGGTTCATATTGCCAGGTGGTTGCAGGTTAATATAGAAGTCCAAGCATGAACACGGAAACAATCGTGAGTACCTGTGATTTAATATTTTATTAAGGAGGGAAGTAGCGTGCCACGTAAAGGACATATTCAGAAAAGGGACGTTTTAGCAGACCCGATCTACAATAGTAAGACTGTTACCAAGCTGATCAACAATATCATGCTTGATGGCAAAAAGGGTGTTGCTCAGAAAATTGTGTACGGAGCATTTGATAAGATTGAAGAAAAGACTGGAAAGCCAGCGCTTGAGACGTTTGAAGCGGCTATGAATAATGTTATGCCGGTTCTGGAAGTCAAGGCAAGGCGTGTCGGCGGTGCCACTTATCAGGTTCCGATTGAAGTAAGGCCGGATCGCCGTCAGGCATTGGCGCTTCGCTGGATCACCATGTTTTCCCGCAAGAGAGGCGAGAAGACAATGCGGGATCGTCTGGCGAATGAATTAATGGATGCGGCAAATAACACAGGCGCATCCGTTAAGAGAAAAGAGGATATGCATAAGATGGCAGAGGCGAACAAGGCTTTTGCTCATTACAGGTTCTAAAACAGAAAGCAGCATGAAAAAATGCTGTCTGTCTGATTGAGGAGGAAAAAATTTTGGCTGGGAGAGAATATCCATTAGAGAGAACCAGAAATATCGGTATCATGGCTCATATCGATGCAGGTAAAACTACATTGACAGAGCGTATTCTGTATTATACCGGTGTGAATTATAAAATCGGTGATACGCATGAAGGTACTGCTACAATGGACTGGATGGAGCAGGAGCAGGAGAGAGGTATTACTATTACTTCCGCCGCGACTACCTGTCACTGGACACTCCAGGAAAACTGCAAGCCTAAGGAAGGTGCGCTCGAACATCGTATCAATATCATTGATACCCCAGGTCACGTAGACTTTACGGTTGAGGTAGAGCGCTCACTCCGTGTATTGGACGGCGCAGTTGGTGTGTTCTGTGCAAAGGGAGGCGTAGAGCCGCAGTCTGAGAATGTATGGCGGCAGGCGGATACCTACAATGTTCCGCGTATGGCATTTATCAATAAGATGGATATCATGGGCGCAGATTTTTATGGTGCCGTAGAGCAGATCCGCAACAGACTTGGCAAGAATGCGATCATTCTTCAGCTCCCGATTGGCAAAGAGGACGATTTTAAGGGTATAATTGACCTCTTTGAAATGAAAGCTTATATCTATAATGATGATAAGGGCGAGGATATTTCCATCACGGATATCCCGGAGGATATGCAGGATGATGCGGAGCTTTACCGTGCGGAGCTGGTTGAGAAGGTTTGCGAGCTGGACGACGACCTTACAATGATGTACCTTGAGGGTGAAGAGCCTTCTGTAGAGGAAATGAAAGCAGCGCTGCGGAAAGCGACCTGCGAGTGTACCGCTGTTCCGGTATGCTGTGGAAGCGCGTACCGCAACAAAGGCGTTCAGAAGCTTCTGGATGCTGTCATTGAGTATATGCCGGCTCCGACCGATATCCCGTCTATCAAGGGTACGGATATGGACGGCAACGAAGTAGAGAGACATTCCTCGGATGAGGAGCCGTTCTCCGCACTGGCATTTAAGATCATGGCGGATCCGTTTGTAGGAAAGCTTGCGTTCTTCCGTGTGTATTCCGGTACAATGAATTCAGGTTCGTATGTACTGAATGCCACAAAGGGCAAGAAGGAGCGCGTTGGCCGTATCCTGCAGATGCACGCAAATAAAAGAGCAGAGCTTTCAAAGGTTTATTCCGGTGATATTGCCGCGGCTGTTGGTTTCAAGATTACGACGACCGGAGATACGATCTGCGATGAACAGCATCCGGTAATCCTTGAATCCATGGAATTCCCGGAGCCGGTTATCGAGCTTGCAATTGAGCCTAAGACCAAGGCCGGACAGGGTAAGATGGGCGAGGCGCTTGCAAAGCTGGCTGAGGAGGATCCGACTTTCCGTGCTCACACGGATCAGGAGACCGGTCAGACTATTATCGCGGGTATGGGCGAGCTCCATCTGGAGATTATCGTAGACCGTCTGCTCCGTGAATTTAAGGTAGAGGCAAATGTAGGTGCTCCGCAGGTTGCATACAAAGAGACCTTTACCAAGGAAGTTACGGTGGACAGCAAGTATGCAAAGCAGTCCGGCGGTCGCGGCCAGTATGGTCACTGCAAGGTTATCTTTACTCCGATGGATCCGAACGGTGAGGAAACCTTCAAGTTTGAATCCACGGTTGTCGGAGGTGCGATTCCAAAGGAATACATCCCGGCGGTTGGCGAAGGTATTGAGGAAGCTGCAAAAGCCGGAATTCTCGGCGGATTTCCGGTATTGGGCGTTCATGCGAACGTATTCGACGGTTCCTATCATGAGGTTGACTCCAGTGAGATGGCATTCCACATTGCCGGTTCGCTCGCGTTCAAGGATGCGATGAAACAGGGCAATCCGGTGCTGCTTGAGCCAATCATGAAGGTAGAGGTGACAATGCCGGAGGAATATATGGGCGACGTCATCGGCGATATCAATTCCCGTCGCGGACGGATCGAGGGTATGGACGATCTCGGCGGCGGAAAGATCGTAAGAGGCTTTGTACCGCTTGCGGAGATGTTTGGTTATTCCACAGACCTCCGTTCCAAAACACAGGGCCGTGGCAACTACTCTATGTTTTTTGAGCGTTATGAGCAGGTGCCTAAGTCTGTGCAGGAAAAGGTATTGAGCGAAAAATCAAAATAATCCCGTGTCTGTTTCGGGCTGCTCTGTTTTAAATCCCGGAAAAGGCGCGCAGATTTAACCAATATTATGCAAAAAAGGCTTGAAAACAGGGACGATTTGAAATATAATCAGAACAGTTCTTTGTATGCGCACGAGCGCATAGTGATTGAATTTAAGGAGGACATTCAAAATGGCAAAGGCTAAATTTGAAAGAACAAAACCGCATTGTAACATTGGTACCATCGGACACGTAGACCATGGTAAGACAACTCTGACAGCTGCTATCACAAAGGTTCTGTCCCACAGAGTAGCAGGAAACGTTGAGACCAGTTTTGACAACATTGATAAGGCTCCGGAAGAGAGAGAGCGTGGTATCACAATTTCTACCGCTCACGTTGAGTATGAGACAGAGAAGAGACACTATGCGCACGTTGACTGCCCAGGTCATGCTGACTATGTAAAGAACATGATCACCGGTGCTGCACAGATGGATGGCGCTATCCTTGTAGTAGCTGCTACGGATGGTGTTATGGCTCAGAC
>JAJQIE010000345.1 GCA_021199395.1 Lachnospiraceae bacterium
GCACCGGCTTCCCAAGAGACTGCAGGAAAATAAAGGACGCCTTGCAGACGCAGTCCAGCGGAACTGCGCAAAGGTAAATGCGGAACGCGATCCGGGCAAAGTCATAATACGTATCGGAATATCCGGTGCCGAACAGGCTGATCAGCTGCGTCGGGAACAGTTCGAAAATGAGCAAAGCGACCACCCCTACGCAAAACTCATATGTCAGCAGCCGTCTCATGATCTCACGGCAGCGGTCGAAGCGGTGCGCGCCATAGTTGAACCCGACAATCGGGATGCAGCCTGCCGCCATACCGACCACGATTGAAATCATAATCTGGAAAAACTTCATGACTATACCGACAACCGCCATCGGCGTGTCACCCGTGCCGCCCTCACCGTATATGGAGAGAGCGCCATATTTCGCAACCATGTTGTTCATGACCGCCATTGAAAGCACCAGTGAAAACTGACTCAAAAAGCTGGTAAATCCCAGAGGGATAAATTTTGTGATCAGGCCTGTGCGGAGCGCGAAGCTGGTCTTAGAGAGCGAAACCTGTTTCATCCTGCACAGATATACCAGAGAAATCACTGCGGTAATCACCTGTCCCGCCACGGTAGCGACTGCCGCGCCCATGACGTCCCATTTTAAAATAAAAATCGCAATCGGATCCAGAATAATGTTCGCGATCGCGCCAGCAAGCGTTGCTCCCATGGCGACCTTAGGGCTGCCGTCCGAGCGGATGATCGGATTCATCGCCTGGCCGAACATATAGAACGGAACCCCCACCGCAATCCAGGTAAAATACCGGTTCGCATAAGTCCTGGTCAGCTCCGATACATCCTCCGTCGCGCCAAAGGTATGAAGAATCGGCGCGCGGAAGATCAGATAGACAGCCATCAGAATAATTCCGGAAACGATCGTCAGAACAATCGCGTTGCCGACTGTACGGTGCGCCCGATCGCGGTCTTTTCCTCCCAGGCTGATGCTCACAAACGAGCATGCGCCGTCTCCGATCATGGTCGCAATCGCCAGCGCCAGTACCGTCAGCGGAAATACGATATTAGTCGCTCCATTGCCCTCAGCGCCAACTCCCCATCCTATAAAAATCTGATCGACAATATTGTAAAGCGCCGCTACCAAAAGCGAAATAATGCAGGGGATCGCATAATTCAGCATGGTCTTTCCAATCGGCACTGTACTCAGGTCAAGCTGCTTTGTTTTGTTTTCAGACATAAAACTACTTCCTTTCTTTCTTTGTTCGGCGGGAAGCGTCAAAGCCTCCCTGTCTGCCCCTGCGCATACAGAAAAGGCGTAAATCCGGATTCCTGGATTTACGCCTTTCTCTGCTACGCGGTATATTTTGTATTATAAAAATTTTTTCTTTGAAAGTCAAGATTCTCGGATAATGAAAAATCGGGCAATTTTTTTCAGAATCTTCGTCATTTTTCTTACTTCCTGTGTCCCCTGAAATGCCGCTCACGGCGTGAGCAGATGCAGTTCAGGCTGATTTATATCGATTAATACAGCTCCTGTACAGTTCTACAGACCGGTTCACCACCAGCTCCTCCGGAAAGTCCAGCTCCGCAAGCAGCTGATCGGAATAGGCATGGTTCCCGACATCCGCCGCACAGTGCGCGTCACTGTCAAGAATAATCGGTGTGCCGTATTGTTTGCAGAACTTTAACAGCTCCCGGTCATTCTCCCAGGCATTTACACGGGAACCCCGCGGATTCAGCGAGCTGTTGTTGAGCTCCAGGAGCACTCCGCGCTCCTTCGCCGCGGCCGCCAGTGTATCATAATCCACCGGATATCTGCCGTCGTCCGGATGACCGATGATATTCACATATGGATTTTCCATCGCCCGGAGCAGGGCTCTGGTATTTTCCTCACGGCTTCCGGGACGGATACAGGGAGAATGCAGGCTGGCCACCACCACGTCCATCGATTCCAGCAGGCTCTGGCGCATATCCAGTCCGCCGTCGTAGTCCATAATATTCACTTCCGCTCCAAACATCACTTCAATGCCAAAAAGAGTGCGCGGAAGCACCTTCAGGTTCATAAAATAGAGCTCATGGCAGGTCCCCGGCATCTTCATTGTGTGTTCTGTAATGCCAAGCAGGGAAAGCCCCCTGTTCGCGGCCTCCTGCGCCATCTCGTAAATTGTATTGTAAGCATGACCGCTCGCGATCGTATGCGTGTGCGAGTCCAGTAAATAGTCCATAGCCATTCCCTTCAGCCATTCCTCATGCGTCCGGCGCAAGGTAAAACGCCTTACGTCGTTTCTGATCCGCGCTTCCGATACTCAGCGCAGGAAGCCGTTTATGATCTGCGCTTCCGCTTCCTCCTCCGTGAGTCCGAGCGTCATCAGCTTCACGATCTGCTCGCCGGCAATTTTACCGATCGCCGCCTCATGGATCAGAGCGGCGTCCAGATCATTCGCCTCCAGCTGCGGAACCGCGAGCACCTTTGCATGTCCCATGATAATCGCGTCGCATTCCGTATGGCCTGTGCAGGGCGCGTTGCCGACGATGCGCGAGTCAAACTTCTGATAAGACTCATCCTGCGCCACCGAACGGGAAACGACGTCCGCATTCGCATTTTCTCCGTTCAGCCGAACCTCATATTTGCTTGTGGCCTGCTGTTTTCCGTGGGTGAGCAGACTCTCCTTTACTACCAGCTTCGCGCCCGCCTTCAGCTCCGCGATAGTGGAGCGATCGGTAGAATCAACGCCCTTGATCTGCACCATCTCCATCTCCATGGTGCTGCCCTCTTCCATATAGACCTCGGTGCCCGGATTCAGAATACGCGCTCCTGTCCCGTCTCCCTCGCCATAATGTTTTTCTACATATTTTACCCTTGCGTTTTTCCCCACATAAAAGCGATGGACGCCATCGTGCTCCGAGTCCTGTACGCCGCAGTTGCTGATACCGCAGCCCGCCACGATCACCACGTCACTGTCCTCGCCTATGAAAAAATCATTGTAAACGACTTCCTTCAGACCGCTTTCACTTAAAACGACCGGAATATGCACGCTCTCATGGCGTGTCCCCGGCCGGATGCGGATGTCGATGCCGCTGCCGTCCTCCTTGCTGATAATATCAATATTTGCCGTAGTGTTGCGGGCAGCCATTTTTCCGTTTGCCCTGATATTGTAGGCGCCTTCCGGCACGCCGTGCAGATCCGCTACTTCTTCAAGTATCCTCTCCTGAATCTGATCCATATATCTGTCACCTCTCTGTTTCTCTCATAAATCCTGCCTTTTCTCCCGGATGCTGCAAACGATTTTGCGCTTAATCCAGTTATTCCGGTTCCGGTTTTATTTTCATCAATCCGGGTACCTGCAAATGGCATGACAGCCTCCTACATCGGCTGCCCGTAATGGCAGGTGTTTACAGCCGCATCCGTCCCCAGAAGGGAGGGAAGGATCTCATCCCGCGTACCCTGGCTTGCGATCTGGCCGTCCCGCACCACCACAATCTCATCCGCGATCGCCAGGATCCGTTCCTGATGCGAGATAATCATGATCGAACCGTCCGTGGACTCGCGCAGGCGCTCAAAGACCTGAATCAGGCTCTGGAAGCTCCACAGGTCTATGCCGGCCTCCGGCTCGTCAAACAACGTCATTTTAGTCCCGCGCGCCAGTACGGTAGCGATCTCAATCCGCTTCAGCTCCCCGCCGGAAAGGCTTGCGTTCACCTCGCGCTCAATGTAATCCTTGGCACAGAGGCCAACCTTTGAAAGATATTCACAGCCGCTTGCCACGGAAAGCTTTTTCCCTGAAGCCAGACGAAGGAGGTCAATCACGCGGATCCCCTTGAAACGCACCGGCTGCTGGAAAGCGTAGCTGATACCCATCTGCGCCCGCTCTGTGATTCCCATATCGGTAATGTCGTTTCCGTCAAAATAAATACGCCCTTCTGTGGGCTTCTCAATCCCTGCAATCAGCCTGGCAAGCGTAGATTTTCCGCCGCCGTTCGGCCCTGTAATCACTACAAATTTATGATCCTCAATGTCAAGACAGACATTCCGGATAATCTCCTTAGGTCCGTTATCCGCCTCAACATCAAAGGTAACATTCTCCAGTCTCAGCATTTTTCGTATTGTCTCCTTTCAGGGTTTAGGAACTGGCACGGAATAACCTGAGCAGATTGTGCCGAATAATACGTGAAGCACA
>JAJQIE010000116.1 GCA_021199395.1 Lachnospiraceae bacterium
CTGTCCGCGTTTAATCAAGCCCTGCCTTCCTGTAATCGGAAAAGCTTCCCCAATTGCGATCCTTGTCTGTCATAATCAGCTCCATGTCTTCAGGAATCGGCCATTCCACGCCAATTTCCGGATCGTCATAGCGCAGGCCGCCCTCATCATCTGCATGATAAAAATCCGTACACTTATAAGCAAATTCCGCATAGTCAGACAACACTACAAATCCATGCGCAAAATTCTTAGGAATGAAAAACTGTTTTTTATTTTCCGCGGAAAGCTCTACCCCGAACCATTTTCCAAACGTCGGCGAGCCTTTGCGCAGATCCACCGCCACATCAAATACCGTACCGGATACTACGCGAACCAGCTTATCCTGCGGAAAATTTTTCTGAAAATGCAGGCCGCGGAGCACGCCCTTTTTGGACGCGGACTGATTGTCCTGGACAAATACCCGGTCAATTCCCGCCGCCTTAAAATCATTGTAATTATAGGTTTCCATAAAGTAACCGCGCGCGTCTCCAAATACAGTCGGAGTAATCACCTTCAGCCCCTCAATTTCACAAGTCTCAACCATTATCTTACCAGCCGTTATTTTTTCCAATGTACTGTACCTCCATATCTGTCCAGAAATTTCTCACTGTCTGCGCAAAGTAAAACGACTTACGTCGTTTACTATATTTTCCTGCGCGCAGCCTTATCTTCCCTTATACATCTCATCATAATACTTCTGATAGTCTCCGCTCGTCACGTTCGCCATCCAGTCCTCATGCTCAAAGAACCAGCGGATCGTAAGGCGGATACCATCCTCGAATTTTGTCTCCGGCTCCCAGCCGACCTCCGCACGGATCTTATCCGGCGCGATCGCATAGCGGCGGTCATGCCCTTTGCGATCCGTCACATAAGTAATCAACTTCTCACTGACAAGAGCCTTCCTCGGATCCCCGTCCGGAAGCATTTCCTGGAGCGTATCCAGAATAATATGAATAATCTGGATATTCTGTTTTTCATTGTGTCCGCCGATATTGTAAGTCTCAAACAGGCGTCCCTTTTCCTGCACCATATCGATGCCCTTTGCGTGATCCTCCACATAGAGCCAGTCGCGCACATTCTTTCCATCGCCGTATACCGGAAGCGGCTTGCCCTGCAGCGCGTTATTGATAATCAGAGGGATCAGCTTCTCCGGAAACTGATAAGGACCGTAGTTGTTGCTGCAGTTCGTAATATTTGCCGGAAAATGATAGGTATCCATATATGCTTTGACGAGCATATCCGAAGAAGCCTTGCTCGCGGAATATGGGCTGTGCGGCGCATATGGCGTCGTCTCATAAAAATACTCGCCCTCGTTCTCCAGGGAACCATAGACCTCATCCGTAGAAACATGGAGAAACTTTTTGTTCTCCTTAAATGTGCCGTCCGGCAGCTCCCAGGCAGCCTTTGCCGCATTCAGCATCACAAGCGTCCCCAGCACATTCGTCTTTACAAATACCTCCGGATCGCGGATGCTCCGGTCCACATGACTCTCAGCCGCGAAATGCACGACCCGGTCAATCTCGTTTTCCTCGAAAATCTGATGAATCGCCGCGGAATCACAGATATCCGCGCGAATAAACGTATAATTATCCCTGTTCTCCACATCGCGCAGGTTCTCCAGATTGCCCGCATAGGTCAGCTTGTCTACATTGATAATGCGGATCTCATCCCCATATTTGCGAAACATATAGTGGATGTAATTGGAACCGATAAAACCGGCTCCTCCTGTCACAAGGTACGTTCTCATAGCTATTCCTCCATTAATCTGTAAAATATATGCTTTTCGAAAATCCGCCGTCCGCGTCTTTCATTCCCCGCAGAGACGCATTCTCTGTATTGCCTCATTCCGATACAGCCGTCCCAAACAGCTTTTACTCCAAGCCGTCCCCCTCAGCTGCCGTTGCCTCGGTGCCGCTTTCTTCCGAACCGTCCCCATCCGAAGACTCATACTCAGAGCTCATCGTCCCGGCCGCATCAGTAAGCTCAGCGACTGTTTCCGGGCGGGCGCCATCCCAGACCGCGCTCACATCAAACAGATCTGAGAGCAGGTCCGCATTGTAATACATTCGATATCCATCGATATTTCTTCTGCCCATACGCATGGATGTGCCGTTGAACTGCACATAATACTGGGTCGAATCCACACAGCAGAAAATATCATACCCCTGCTCCTTCAGATAAACATAATACTCGTTGTCCTCGGAATATTCCTCCCAGTTGCTGATATCCGCGCCAAAAGCAAAAATGATGATATCCGTCTCGCCCACGATTGTCTCTACGTTGCTCTTCCACCGCTCGGTATCCGTCATCGTACCGTCCAGTCCCTTGGCAAGCGGATCGATATGACCCCATGTATGGCTTGCGAACTCCCAGCCGTCCGCTTTCAGCGCTTCGGCAACCGCTGTAGCCGTATCGACCTCATTCTGCCATGCCGCCTCGTCAAAATCCGGATTCTCCTCCAGGAAATCCTCCTGCCAGCTTGTCAGACGATCCGGATCCTGCGTCAGATATACCTCATCCGTCCGGTAGCCCAGCACGCCCTCATAGCCGGTCAGGGCAATCGTGCCTTTATGTCCATGATACGAAAAATCCGGATGTGCGTCCACAAACGTATCGATCCAGGGAATCAGATCAAAGTCCCCGACGGAAACCGTCCCGTCATCCTCCACATAAGTCGTTTTCACATCGCCGTTTTCATCGAGGATCAGCTTCTGCGCAAAGCCGTCCCCATCCATATAATGGTAATAGCAGACATCGTCCTGCGAAAGCACAAACGGCGTTTTTCCTTCCGGCAAAAGGATTTCCCTGCGCGTCACCGTCCCATCGTCATTTATCTCGCACATATCATGCATACTGACCATTACATAGCCTTCTGAATACATTGTACTCATAATCGCTGAGAACTCATCCATCGTCACCATATACTGATTGTAGCCCTCGGCGTACAGATCCCCGTCAAACGCCTTCGACGCATCCCAGATGATCGTGTGGAAAAAGATATGCGTCACTTCTTCCGGCGACCACGAAACACATGCGGCCTTTGTCTTCTCATAGCTGGACGCCGCCTGCTGAAGTGTTTCGCTTGCCTCATAGTATTCCGAAGACTGCACACACTCGATCGCGGCGTCATAGTCATACATGGCGGCCAGATTCTCCGCCTCCATAAGTACAGTCTCTATCTCCTGCTCCTCCGCCGTGGAAAAGCCCTCGCTGTCAGCATCCTCTTCCGTATCCGCTTCTGTCGAATCCGTCCCGTCCCCATTCAAATCCGTATTTTCTGTTCCATCCTGCGCAGCGTCCGTGTCTCCCGCTCCATCCTGTGGGACGTCTGTACTCTCCGTTCCGCTTTCCGATGCGTCAATCTTTCCCGTATCACCCGGCTCCGGCTCATCCGGAGACTGTTTTTCCGCAGATGTCAGCTTCACAATCTCCGGAACCACAACCTCCCGGATCAGCAAAGCGGCCATAAGCACGATCATCAGAGCAGCGACCGATATGATGCATTTCATGATCAGTTCATGCTTTCGGCGCTTCGCGCGTCTTTCATTTGGATTATAATCCTGATCTCCCATCTGTCCCTCCTGAATTACAGCAAATGTCCTTTGTCGTTTCCTCCCATGGTCTTTACTCGCCAAGGCCCGCTAACGTCACCCCGTCCGGCGGATACGTTCCTCCATTCGCATCCGTCCCCTGTTCCACCGTCGTCTCCTGCTGTATCTGTATTTCCTGTTCCGTCTCAGAGTCCTGCCCTGTCTCAGCTTCCTGTTCTGTCTCAGAGTCCTGTTCTATCACAATATATGGCTCCGTCTCCGCCTCCGTCACTGTATCTGATTCCGTCCCGGCTTCCGTCTCCGCAGCGGCACCTGCTTCCGTCATGGACTCCTGCTCTGTCCCGTTCTCTGTCTCCGCTGCCACATTCTGTCCCGCGGCAGTCTCCTGTCCGCCTGCATTCATGCGCTGAGAGCCTGTCTCTTTCGTCCCGTTTCCCAGCACGACCTCATATACGATCGCAAGAACCAATACTGCGATCAGTATACACAAAATCCCCCATAGCATACGCATTTTGGCGTCTGTCTCCTCGTCCCTGCGTCTACGCCCGGACAACTCCGAAAAGCGCTCTGCCGAAAGATGCTCCCTGGGTACGCTTCCAATCGTCTCCGCGCGTCGGCTGCGCCGCCCCTCTGTGGGTATCTGCCCGGAGCTGTTCTCGTCCTGGCTCCCGGTATAGACCCGTGAGCGTCCCAGTGTTCTCTTTTGCTCATCCATGTCCTGTCTCCATTTCAGCCGAATAATGCGCAGCATTACCTCCTCGCAACTGCGCCCTAACCTAATTTAGTAGTATACCATGTCAACATCAAGGTTTCAACCGAACCGTTCTTATTTTTCTTTTATTTTTTTCGTAACAGTTCCATTTTTCTTTAAACTTTGTATCTTTACGAAATTCCTTTCCAATGTTATACTTTCGGAGAACTGATGCCTGCCGCCTTTGCTCTCATTATGGAGGTTGATAATGTCCGAACCTGTAACACTCTACAAGCTGATCGTACTGTATATGTTAAATAAGGTAAATTTTCCACTCACGAATGCTCAGATTTCTGATTTTATTCTGGAGCGGGAGTACACCACCTATTTTACGCTGCAGTCCGTGCTTGCCGATCTGGAAGAAAGCCAGATGATCCACATCGAAACCATTCGCAACTGTTCCTATTATTCCATCACGGACACAGGAACTGAGGCTCTGAAATACTTTCACAACCGTATTTCACCTTCTATCCGCGATGAGATTGACCAGTATATGTCGGAAAACAGGATCCGAATGCGTGACGAGGTCTCTGTTCTTGCGGATTATTATAAAAATACGGATGGTGATTTTTCGGTACGGTGTCAGATAAAAGAAAAGGACTCCCGTCCGATTGACCTGACATTTTCCGTTCCTTATGAGGATCAGGCCAGAACAGCCTGCAGCAATTGGCGGGATCACTGCCAGAGCATTTATGAGTTCATTATGAAAGAATTATTATAAAGGTATTTTTAAGGAGGATATTATGAAAAATATGCACATTTCTGACAGCGTCGCTTATGTCGGCGTCGACGACACCACGCTTGACCTCTTCGAAGGACAATACAGAATCCCTTACGGTGTCTCATACAATTCCTACATTATTTTTGACGAGAAAATTGCTGTCATGGATACGGTCGATCCGCGTGCCACCGATGAATGGCTGAAAAATTTGCAGGCGACGCTTGATGGCAAAACGCCGGACTATCTGGTCGTACAGCACCTGGAGCCGGATCACGCCGGAAGCATCTTTCGTTTCACTGAGCTCTATCCTGACGCTGTTCTTGTCGGAAACAAAAAGACCTTTCCGATGCTTCAGCAGTTCTTCAATCTAAAATTTTCAGATGTATCCAGGGCAGAGACGGCATCGGAGGCTGGCGAAGACATTTCTTTAAAAGTAAATATTCTTACCGTAGGCGAGGGCGATACGCTCAGTCTGGGCAGTCACACGCTTCAGTTTTTTATGGCTCCGTTTGTACACTGGCCAGAGGTAATGGTGACCTATGAGCAGAGCGAAAGGCTTCTGTTCTCCGCGGATGGATTCGGCACCTTTGGCGCGCTTTCCCAGGATATCGACTGGATCACCGAGGCAAGGCGCTACTATATCAATATCGTTGGAAAATATGGCTCACAGGTACAGGCACTTTTGAAAAAGGCTTCCGGCCTGGATATCGCGGCGATCTGCCCGCTGCACGGACCAGTTCTCAGGGAGAGCCTTGGTTATTACATAGAAAAATACGCGACCTGGAGCAGCTACGAGCCGGAGGAGAAAGGCATTGTAATCGCATACGCATCCCTCCACGGCAATACTGCGAGAGCCGCGCGTCAGTTCGGCGAGATGCTTGAAAGGAGGGGTGCAAAGAACGTGGTGCTTTTTGATCTGAACCGCGACGATATGTCTGCTGCGATCGAGAGCGCGTACCGCTATGACCGGCTCGTGCTCGCTTCCGTCACGTATGACGCTTCCCTTTTCCCGGCAATGGAGGATTTTCTGTACCACCTGAAGATCAAGAACTTCCAGAAGAGAACCGTCGGCTACATCCAGAATGGAAGCTGGGCTCCAGCATCGGCGAAATTCATGAAAGCGCACATTGCACAGATGAAGGATATTACCGAAGTCGAGCCAGTCGTAACGATCCGCTCTGCGCTCTCACAGGACAGCCGAAAAGAACTGGAAGCGCTCGCAGACGCCCTGCTTGCCTGAGATCATAAAAAATGAGTTTTGCTGAGCATGGCATGCGGGCAGTCCCGCACAAAAGTCTCACGGAGGAGAGATTATGCGATTATTATTGGCGGAGGACGAGAGGGATCTGAACCGCATCATCACAAAAAAGCTTACCTCGGAGGGTTATAGCGTAGACAGCTGCCAGGACGGCGAGGAAGCGATGGATTATCTCTCCTGCACGGAGTACGATGCGGTCATTCTGGATGTCATGATGCCAAAGGCAGATGGATTTACCGTTCTCCGGTCGCTGCGAAACGCCGGAAAAGCCACGCCGGTTCTGTTCCTGACCGCGCGCGATTCCATCCAGGATCGTGTGAAAGGACTTGACAACGGCGCGAATGACTATCTTGTCAAGCCCTTTGCCTTCGATGAGCTTCTTGCGCGTATCCGGGCGATCATCCGGACCGCCCACGGGAACGCCCGCAATGAGCTTATCGTCGGAGATCTGGTGATGGATTGCGGCGCCAGCCGCGTCACCCGCGGCGGCGTCGAAATCACTCTCTCCGCAAAAGAATACGCTCTGCTCGAATACCTGATGCACAACGCCGGCCTCGTCCTCTCCCGTGAAAAAATCGAAAATCATATCTGGAATTATGATTACGAGGGCGGAACGAATGTCGTAGACGTATATATCAGCTACCTGCGGCGGAAAATCGACGGCGGGCAGAGGCAGAAGCTCATACACACTGTGCGCGGGCATGGGTACGTGCTGAGGATGGATCATCCAAACTGAAGATTCCGAATCCCTTCGTGCAAATAAAAAAACAAAAGCTTCCTCCTGACCCGGATAAGCCGGAACCAGAATTTTGATATTCTGCGCGGGAAATTGTGTGTGTCACTGGCACACGGCAACGGCGCAAAAGAAAAGGACTACTGTCGTTTTCTGTAAGTGTCCGTTCGGAGGCTGTCACGCAGTGGAAAGGAGTTCCAGAATGAAACGTCTGTCCATACGCATGAAAATCACGCTCTGGTTTTCCGCAATTCTGATTGTTATCGTAACGCTCACTTATTTTGTCATTCTTTCTGTCAGCAGACAGATTATCCAGAAAACCATCCGCGACAACCTGATTCAGACCGTGGAAAACAACGTAGACGAGATAGAATATTATTCCGCCCTTGCCTCCGGTCTGGCAGACGGCGATGTGGATTATTTTTTGCGCTATAACAACGGCTACATTGAAGTCGATGACGATTTTCTGGACGAGGTCAATGACATCTATACTTCTCTGTGCCAGTCTGACGGAGCACTTGTCTATGGAGAAAATCCCATTGCGCTGGATACCGCGGTCCTGGAATTTCTGGATTCCGAGGTGCAAACCGTCAAAGTCGATGGGATACTTTACTATGTCTTCGACCGCCATCTGGATGCCGAAGGTCTGGAAACCCTCTGGCTGCGCGGTATTGTCTCCGAGACGCAGGGAGAGACTGAGCTTTCCGCGATATCCCGCACCTCTCTGATCCTGCTCCCCAGTCTCGTCCTGCTCGCTGTCATCGGGGGATATCTCATCGCGCGCCGGGCGCTCCGGCCCATACGACAGATTTCTGACACGGCAGCGCAGATCCGGCAGGGAGACGATCTGAAGAAGCGCATTGAGATCGGAGAGGGAAAGGACGAGCTGCACCAGCTTGCAGGGCAGTTCAACGAAATGTTCACGCGGCTCGACGATTCTTTTCAGGCGCAGCAGCAGTTTGTCTCCGACGCTTCCCATGAGCTGCGGACGCCCGTATCGGTCATTCTGGCGCAGTGTGAGCTGACGATGGGCGATACCGCGCAGACCCCCGCCGATTACCGCGAGGCGCTTGAGGTCATCTCACGGCAGGGACGTAAAATGAGCCGTCTGATCAGCGATATGCTGGATTTTACGCGGCTGGAGCTGCAGCCGGAACGCTACGCAAGGGAGAACATCGACCTGTCCACGCTCGTGGGGGACATCTGCTGCGACATGGCACTCCTCTGTGAAAAAGGGATTGCCCTGATCTGTGAAGCCGAGCCGGATATCTATTGCATGGGAAACCGGGAGCTTCTGACCAGAATGCTCACAAATCTGATCACCAATGCCTATCGCTATGGAAAACCGGATGGTCACACGATGGTCACTCTGGCAACAGCCGAAGGCCGGGTGCTGCTCACCGTACAGGACGACGGCATCGGAATCTCCACGGAAGATCTTCCCAATCTTTTTCACCGTTTCTACCAGGCGGACAGCTCCCGCTCAGGAGCAGGCAACGGGCTCGGTCTTGCCATGGTGAAAGAGATCGTAGCCTTTCACCATGGGACAATCTCAGTGGATAGCAGACTGGGGGAGGGAAGCAGCTTCCGGATAACACTGAACCAGTCTTCCTGATTCCGGTAATGGCACGGGAATATTTTTTGAAAAAGGAGTTTTTCTAATCTTTCTTTAATATTTCAGAGTTAAAGTATGAGCATCCAAACATCCCGCAGGAAAATACTTCCAGCCATTTCAGGAAAGGAGATTACTACTATGAAGAAAAACACATGGAAATATTCGAACGCAGCCCGCAGCACATTTCTTTCTTTCGCATGTATGGCCACAGTGCTTGCATGCTCCTGCACGGCAGCCTCCGCAAACGGTTCTTCTGCGGCCATCGGCTCGGAAGCAGCGCAAAATTATGCGTTTGCCGATGCTGGTGTTGGTCCGGTGTCCGCTGAGACCCTTTTTACAGAATATGATTACGAAGACGGACAGTTTGTCTATGATGTGGAATTTACCGCGGACGGCACAGAATACGAATACCGGATCGGTGCTTCTGACGGAAGCGTACTTAAAAAATCCATCGAGTACCTGACTGTCAAAAATGCCCTGTACGCATCCTCCACAGCGAACACAGCAGACACGGCTTTCTCCCTGGAGGACGCAAAAGATATCGCCCTGACGGATACCGGTCTGACGGAGGAAGAACTCGCTCTTGTCACCTATACAAAGGAAAAATCGGACTACGACGACGGGCTGTCCGTATATGATATTGAATTCTATACGGACACCACAGAATATGAGTATGAAATCAGCGTGGCTACAGGAGAGATTCTGAGTATGCCCGCGGAGATCCCTGCGGGAACCGGCACGGCAGGGACAGCGGATACGAATGCAAACTCCTCTGATACCTCCAGCTCTTATCTCAGCGTCGATGATGCCAAGGCGATCGCGCTGGAAAAAGCAGGACTGTCTGAATCAGATGTAACCTTTAAAAAAGCCAAGCTGGATAAGGATGACGGCATTATGGTGTATGAAATCGAGTTTTACCAGGGCAGAACGGAGTACGAGTGCACTCTGGACGCATCGACCGGCGCAATTATTGAATTTGAGACGGACTGGGATGACTGACAGAAAAAGGGCGGAACCGCTCATAAAATCATGAACGGTTCCGCCCCATTTGCGTCAGGAAGAGCGAGCAGGATATGACTTGCCGACTCCTGCTTGCCGCGCAGGGCGCATACAGCGCAGGCTGCTGTTTTCCTTACGCACCCTTCGCATCATTCTGTCGCAGAAATTCTTCAACTTCCCTGTGATTCGGAATAGACTGCGCAGCTCCCGCTTTGGAGATTGCCAGTGAGGAAGCGGCAGCGGCATTTTTCAGACAATCCGGCAACGTAAGATTCCGGCAGACTCCGGCCAGAAAATACCCGCAGAAGGTATCTCCGGCAGCAGTCGTATCCACAGCCTCTACTTTAAAAATGCCCTGCTCATAAATCGTCTCGCCCTTTTTGCAAAGGGAGCCCGCCGCCCCCATTGTAAGTACAATGACGGCGGACGGAAACCGTTCTGACAGGACAGACAGAACCTGCCTGAAATCACATTCCCGATCTGAAATCTCGGCCAGACATGCGCCTTCTATTTCATTCAGAATTAAATAATCTACATATTCCAGGGGCAGCTCCCCAGGCGCATCCGGGATCGGCGAAGGATTAAACGCCACACGCATCCCGCACTCGTGCGCTCTTCGAATGATATAAGACACATTGCTGGTTTCGTTTTGAAGAAGAACGATATCCCCTTTCTCGCTGTTTCTCGTAAGAACTGAGTCTATGTAATCCTCTGAAAGCTGCATATTTGTCCCACCGGATACAATGATACAGTTTCTCCCCTGAGCGTCTACCTGAATAATCGCATGTCCGCTTACTCCCGGAAGAACCGCGACTCTGGATGCATCAACGCCTGCGGCCGTCAGATAATCCGTAAGAGCTGCGCCGTCCTCTCCCACGGCTCCGCCATGGATAACCTGGATTCCCGCTTTCGCAGCTGCCACGGACTGATTCAGGCCCTTTCCGCCGACATTCGACAGATACCCTTTTGAAGAAATGGTCTCTCCCGGCTGTACAAAGTGCTCTACCTTGTACACGCGGTCAATGTTTAGCGATCCAAATGAAATAATTCTCATAGATATGCTCCTTCATCAAATCAGAATTACATTATCGATTCACACAATGTTCCGGTTCTTCCCCTTTTACCACTGCTATTATATCCTTCGCAGTAGTCATACTTACGTTATAGTAGGACTCAACCGTTTCCGCTCCTGTATGCGGAGTCAGGACAACATTTTCACACTTCAGGATGGAAGCATCCAGCGGCAGCGGCTCCGTCTCAAACGCATCCAGTGCTGCTCCTGAAAGCTTTCCGGACTGCAAAGCCTCCGCGAGGGCGTCCAGATCCACCAGCGCACCTCTCGCCAGATTCAGAAGATACGCCCCATCCTTCATGGATGCAATTGTCTCTGCATTAAACAGGTGATAGGTTTCCGGCGTTGCCGGAATGTGAAGGCTTACGATATCACACCCGGTAATCACCTCTTCCTGCGTGGTCATCCGGACGCCAAGCTCTTTCGCCAGCTTCTCATTCGGATACAGGTCATACGCGATTATCTGCGTATCAAATGCCTGCAGCTTCTTCGCCACCAGACGGGCAATCGCGCCAAAGCCGAGCAGACCTACGGTTTTTCCTTTCAGTTCAGCTCCAAGAATGCGGGGCCAGAGTCCCTTTTCCATATCCTTGTGAAGCGGTATCACATGTCGAAGCAGATCCAGCACGACTCCTACCGTAAGCTCCGCAACTGCATTGGAATTCTGTCCGGGTGCGTTCAGGCTTTTTACTCCATATTTTTTTGCCAGCTCACCGTCAATATTATCCACGCCTACGCCAAATTTCGCGACTGCCTTTAAATTCGGAAGCGCTTTATATTTCGCTTCGTCACGGTAATCATCCATTCCTATTACCGCCGCTACAATATCCTCTTTTTCAGGAAGCGCCAGTATTTCTTCTGTTGTATAAGCCGGAAATGGTTTTTTCGGGTCAAATATTACTTCCAGCCCATTTTCTTCAAATAATTTCCACGCATCTGCACACAATGTATCATAATGCGATGCCGATACTAAAACCTTCTGCATAGCTATATCCTTCTTTCTCCCGTTGGAATGAATTATTCCACACAGGTCATTTTCTGATACTAGTACATCGTCTTCCAGATAACTGGACTATATACGCAGAATGAATTTTTCATATGCAAGGCGGAAGAAGGAGGCGTAGCGGTGGCTACGTCGACTGATGACAACGAAGCAGATGAAAATTCAGGCAAGTATAGAGTCCGGTTAATTTGGAGACGAGGTACCAGTCTGTCCTTATTCGTTACATATCAGTCCAAACCTTATTCTCTTTCCAGGACATACATATCCACGGAGCCCTTACCGTGATTGGAGGCAAGAATCCTCACCCGATCCGGTTCTGTGACAACTGAAATCTGTGTTGCCCCGGTTCCTTCATCCAGAACTGTCTTCTCAAATTCCGGGTGTGTACCTTCCTTCACTTTATACAGAACAAGCGCTTTGTCCTCTCCTCTGCTCCCGCCGATCATCCAAAGAGCTCCGAAAAACCTTCCAGCCCATAGTACATGACCGAAATGAATGGGCAATTCTCCAATGATATCCTGCTTTTCTTTTCCTTCTTTGAAAATTCGAATATGTTCTCCGTGGAAGCCCTGAATCGTAGCTATCTCCGCTTTTCCGTCTCCGTCAAAATCCTCCGTCCACACGTCGCTGGTCTCTCCCAGCGGAATCAGCTCCGTTTTCCACTCTCCCGCTTCCGGCTTTTCCACGCGAAGGACTCCCTCGGATGCTCCAATGAACATGGTCTGTGACCCATCATGATTTTTCTGAAGAAACATACCATGATTTTTCGTAAGGCCCATATAAATATTTTTCATTGCTACCGGACTGCCCGGATGATACTCTCCCGCATAAATTCCGCCCGGACGGCTCCAGTCATCCACATAATCCTTTCCCGAACAGAGACTGGCTCCCACCAGGTATTTCTGCCCATCGGCTTCCAAAAGCCCGATCCTGTGAACAAAAGGAAGATCACAGAGCTTTTCCTTTTTTACAGATACCTCTCCGTCACTGACAGAAATCTCCGTCCGGAAGACAGCGGCTGCGGCCGAATCAAAGACCGGATAAAATTCATCGATAGACAGAAAAGCGTTCTCTCCCTCTAAGGGAAGCAGCGTCATTACGCCTCCCGGTCCATCCCACACCGTATAGCTTTTCCCTGTTTCAAGATGAATGCAGAGGCACGCCCCGTCCCTTTTTTCTGAAGCCGCGAGACAATAAATATCCCCCTCCAGTTCCATCGCCGTAACCGCATAGACCAGCTCCAGATCAGCCAGATGTACTTTATTTACTTTCATGTGCTTTCCTCAGCTTTCTCTTTGTAAAACATTCATAAGAAACTCCCTGCACTTTTTCTCATTTGCAAACGGATCATCGCCCGGCTGACAGCGGCTTTCAATTGATACGCCCATTTTCACTCCATCTAACACCTCTGCCGCTTTTCTAAGGATCCTTGCTCCGCAGTCCTCATCCAGAAAGCCCGGTTTTCCCATAGCCATATGCCAGTCGCCATAGCCTTCCTCTGTCGGGTCGAGAATCGCATTTGCCAGATGAATATGCCCAATATACTTCGACGATTTTTCAATGGATTCCTCTAAGTCTTCGCGGTTCAATGCCATATGCGCACTGTCCCAGGAAAGAAGGCATCTGGTTTCATCTCTGTTTACGCGCTCCATCAGGCGAACCGAGTCCTCTGTCGGCCCGATCAGATTATTCTTGTGAGCGCCCCGATCCAGCGGCTCCAGCAAAAGAATCATGCCAGGATACTGCTTCATCCGATCTGTAACTGCAAAGAGAACCTCCTCGATTCCTTTCAACGCTTCCTCTCTGCCCGCTTCTCCGGGATCCGGGCCGCTGACCATCGCCACACGATCTGCCCCACTTTCCGCGGCAGTATCAACCAGAGCAGATATTTCCCGTATCGTTTTTTCTCTTATCTGGCCGTCCAGCGTAGATGGATTCAGCTTTTTTTCATTGATATCATTCGTAATCCACTGCGTAAAGCCAACGCCGCCTGATTCCATCAGTCGGATAAATTTTTTTCTTATCTCCGGCGTTTTCAGAGATCCGCACTCGATCCTCTGATAATAGCCGTCCGAAATCATCCGTTCCACTGCCTGATACAGCTCCTGCTCCCGTCCGAGCAGGGGATAAAAGCTTTCAGATACCAGCAGTGACGGATAAAACGCCTGTTCTAATTTCATGCCAGCCTCCTTGACAAAATCGTAACTATTCAGAACAGCAGGCCACAGACCGCCTTCTTTGAAGGCTATATGCCGCTGTCGCGTCATATGTCTGAGGCTTGATGGGCGTTTCGCCCATCCCAAAATGAAAATACAGCCTTTAGCAGATAAATCTGCACAGTCTGTCTTTTCATTTTGATGCCGTTCTGAACTGTTACACAAAATCTATCGATTCCGGATAATAGCGCCCTTGTCTGCTGACTCCGCAATCCTTGAATAGACATTCAGATAACCCTTTAGGACCTTTTGTCTCTTCCTCCCTAATCTGTCCATTCTCCGTGCCAGCTCCTCCTCCGGTACCATAAGCGAAAGCTCTCCCTTTTCAACATCAATCACAATACGGTCCCCATTCTGAACCGCTGCGATTGGTCCGCCTTCCGAGGCTTCGGGCGAGATATGTCCCACAAAACAACCGTTGTTTGTACCAGAAAAGCGTCCATCCGTAATTACCGCCGTGGATAGCGCCAGCCCCTGTCCATACAGCATTTTCATGATTCGCACCATCTCACGCATCCCAGGGCCTCCTTTCGGCCCCTCATACCGGATCACGAGCACCGTCCCCGGCACAATTTCACCGCCGTGAACAGCCTTTGCGGCCTCATCCTCCGAGTCAAAACACAGTGCATTTCCCTCAAACCGGAGCATAGACGGGTCAATCGCCGTTGGCTTTGTGACCGCGCTGTTCGGTGCTAGATTTCCCCATAATACCGCCAGGCTTCCCCATTCATGGAAAGCATGTTTTATAGAGTGAATCATTTCATTTTCCACTTCCGGGACATGGGCAAGGATTTCATCCCATGTTTTGCCTGTACAGGAAAGAGCTTTCCCATCGAGAAGCGGAAGCAGCTGTTTCATTACGGCCGGTACGCCTCCCGCCTCATAAAATTCCGGCACATTTCGCGGTCCATTCGGATAGATTCTGGCAATATGAGGCGTATTTCTCGCAATCCGGTCAATATCCTCCATAGTAAATTCACACTCTGCTTCATATGCGATCGCCGGAAAATGAAGCGCCATATTTGTAGAGCCTCCGATTGCCATGCCAAGCTTTAAGGCATTTTCAAGCCCCTGTCTGTTGATCAGCTTTCTGGCGTTCAACCCTTCCCGGACCATTTCTACAATCCTCCGTCCGGAGGCCTGCGCGGCGCGCAGCCGGTCAGCCATTACTGCAGGAATCATGGAGGTTCCGGGAAGGCACATCCCCATCGCCTCAGTCACCGCGCACATGGTATTCGCTGTCCCAAGAAAAGAGCAGGAGCCCCTGCAGGGATTTGAGCGGTTTTCCAGTATATCGTATTCCTCCTGCGTGATAAGTCCTTTCTCCAGCATGCCCAGTGCCTCGACCATACTGGAATTATCCGAGGATCTGCCGTCAAATTCCATACCGCCCAGAGCCGGGCCGCCATTTACCAGCAGCGCAGGCAGATCCAGTCGGGCCGCTGCCATAAGCAGCCCCGGAACCACCTTGTCACATGAGCCAAGCAAAACAATTCCATCGACATGGTTGATCTCTGCCATTGTCTCCACGGAATTTGCGATCAGATCTCTCGCCGGAAGAATAAAATGCATTCCGGTATTTCCGCAGCCCATGCCATCGCAGGGTCCGATAACGCCAAACTCAACCGGAGTGCCGCCGCTCTGAAATATGCCCTGTTTCACATACTCCGCGACATCCTTCAGATTCGCATGCCCCGGATTCGCCATATTCCAGGTATTGGCGATCCCTATGATCGGCCGATCCAGATCATAATCGCTGTACCCCATGCCCTTATACAAAGCCCGGATACTCGACCATCCCGGTTTTGCCAGTGTTTCCTGGCTTCGCAGTTTTTCCGTCATCCCTCTTCTCCTTTGCAAACCCTTTTGCCGTCTGACCATCCATACGCTTTTTACAGAGACTGCGCCAGAGCTTTCATGATCAGTGAGGCAACTACAGCGCCCGGATCCAGAAGCTTTCTGGATTCCTCGCCCCGGATTGCCGCTCTACCGTGAACGGCCAGCATTCCCACTGTATTCTGTGCGCCCGCTTCCGCAGCCTGTGCGCCTGCCTTTGCCATCTCCTTTTCAGACTTCTCAGCGTTTTCCTTCATAGCGCGAACTCCGGGCGCCAGGCCATCCAGGAATGTTTTTTCACCCTCCTGCGCCTTTCCCATTTTTCTGACTCCATCTTCCCATGCCTGCATCATATCGCAGATTCCCGCGTTATCCAAAGTCGTTCTGCCCTTCAGAGCTTTTCCGGCGCTCATCAGTCCGTTTGCCATCAGTGTCCCCATCGTAGAAGGCACCTTTGCAGCCATTGCTTTCCCCGCAAAATACAGCAGTTTCCCGACATCCTCTTCTTCCTTCGCCTCCGCGCCTGATGAGGCGGCGGCAAATCCATCGCTCATAGTCAGGCCAAGGTCGCCATCCCCTACCTTACTGTCCAGCTCAATCAGCTCATCCTTCTGTTCCGCCATCACTTCTGCCAGCACGGAAAGGAATTTCTTTGTCTGTACCGCATCCCAGCTCATTCTTTTTTCCTCCCATTTCTGTATTTCATTCGCTTAGAAACTGAATTGTCTGAAAAATGGCGTATCCGCTTCCGCAGCAAGATAGCCCTTCAGCTCATCGTCCACGCGGCACAGAGAAATCGATGCTCCCGCCATTTCCATTGACGTCGCATATTCTCCGACATAGGTATGGAAAAGAGAGCTTCCCTTCTCGTCCAGGATCTGGCCTACGCGGTTCATCATAATATAAAGCTCATCCAGAGGCGTAGAGCCCAGCCCGTTCAGAAGCACGGCCACCTCGCTTCCC
>JAJQIE010000048.1 GCA_021199395.1 Lachnospiraceae bacterium
AGAGTATCGCTGGTTTTTATTTGCTCACGGCAGCTTACTTTCCTGAATTATTATAAAAGGTTCTATTCTCCATATCCCATGCTCCTTCTTACTGTACTTAGCGCATCTGTAAACCGGAGGATCTCCTCCTCCGTATTATAAAACGCGAGGCTGACTCTTGTAGCAGAGCCAAGCTTCAGGTGCTGCATCAACGGCTGTGCACAGTGGTGTCCGGCGCGCACAGCCACCTTCGCCGCACTTAAAATCTCCGATACATCGTGCGGGTGTACGCCATCTACGGTAAAGGTCAGAATGCCATGATGCTCCTCCGGGCGTTCTGAGCCAAGGATGTGCACACCCGGAATTTCCAGCATTTTGGAATATGCAAATGCGGTCAGTGCCTGCTCCCTCGCTTCAACCCAGTCAAAGCCAAGCCGTTGGATATAGCGGATAGCCGCCGCCAGCCCCACGGCTCCCCCCGCGTTTACAGTGCCTGCCTCAAATTTATGCGGAAGCTCCGCATATGTGGCAGATTCCCGCGTGACGGATGAAATCATCTCACCGCCGCTTAAAAATGGAGGCATTTGCTCCAGCCACATTTTCTTTCCATATAAAACGCCGATTCCATCCGGAGCGAGCATCTTGTGACCGGAGAAGGCCAGAAAATCCACGTCCAGATCCTGCACATCGATGGGACAGTGCGGTACGCTCTGTGCTCCGTCCGCCACGATCAGCACACCATGCTCATGGCAGATCTGTGCCATTCGTTTTAAATCATTCTCCCTGCCAAACACATTCGAGACATGCGTGATCGCAAGCAGTTTTGTCCGCGTGGTAAGCACAGACAGCAGCATCTCCTCCGTAAACTGTCCGTTCTGATTGCATTCCAGATAAACCACGGACGCCCCCGCGCGTTCCGCGGCCTGCCGCCACGGGAGCATGCTGCTGTGGTGCTCCATGATGCTCACGATCACCTCATCTCCCGGCTTTAAAAGAATACTTCCCAGGCTGTATGCCACCAGGTTCAGGCTCTCAGTCGCGTTCCGGGTAAATACAATCTCCTCAGTGCTTCCGGCGTGAATGAATTCTTTCACCGTCCTTCGCGCTTCCTCATACATCTCCGTCGCAATTTCGCTCAAAGGATACAGACCGCGAAACGGATTCGCGTTTTTTTTCTCATAAAATTCCCGCACAGCATCAAGGACCGCCGTTGGCTTTTGTGACGTTGCCGCATTGTCCAGATAGGCATAGTCCGTATTTGCAAGTAATGGAAAGTCCTGTCGGATATCATGAATAGTTCGTTCGCTATATGATATTTTTCCGCTTTCAACACTGTTTTTTTGAGCACATCCTGTATTGTTTTTATCCAGACAGCTCTGCACCAGCTCCTGCGTCCTTTTATCTGAAATATTGTGGCAGATCGCATCTATTCGCGCCCTTGCCACCATCTCATAGATTTCTTCCTCCTCGATCCCCCGCGAGGACAGATAGAACAGCAGGGCTTCGTCCAGTCTGCCAATGGTCGCTCCATGATTTCCCTCTACATCCTCCTCTTCGCACAGGATCAGCGGAATCGTGCGGTTTATCACATCGTCGGAGAAAAGGAGAACATCCTCCTTCTCGTCTCCCCTTGCGCCAGCGGAGCCATTCCGGAAATCTATCGTACCGCGGAACAGCTTCCGGGCTTCTCCGCGCAATACGCCGACTGCTTCCATATGGCTGCTCGTTTTCGCTCCGGTATGGCTGGTCACATAATTCATATCCAGCTTTTCTTTTTTATCCAGCAGATATCCGACCCGACTGTTCAGACTGCTGTTATCCGCGGCAAGCTCTGTGCGCATACCCATATAGGTTTCTCCTCCGCCAAGCACAACCTGAATAGTCTCGATCTGCGCGCCTTCGCCACAGGCAACACCAATATCATTCAGAAATCGGTCTTCCTCTGACAGATTTTGAATCTGAATCAGTCTTACCCGTGCTCCGCGCGCGGCGCTGATTTTTGTCTGCACTGCCGCGAAGCTTCTGCTTTTATTTTCCGGCCTCTCACATCCATCCTCCATGGAATTCCTGTCTGAAGCGGTTCCTCCCCTGCAAAAATCCATAATCACTGTTATTTCACTGTTTTCCTCCGCAAAGATACCAATGCGGTTCATCACGGATTCACCATCCCTGCAGGCAAAATGCAGACGCAGGGGATCGCTTTCTTTTACCTCCGTGGGAACGTCCCAGGTATAGAATCCTTCGTTGCCCTGTCCGGACAGTCTGTCCATATCCTCGCCCATACCCGTGGGGATCCGCGCAAGCTTGTCCTGTTTCTCCACGGTCAGGCCGGTCTGTATTGTTTCCGGCGTCTCAGCCACGATCTGCCCTTTTGGGGGAACAGACATTACATTCAGCCTGGCTTCATTCATATGCAGCCAGCTCCAGGTCTGGGCAGGCAGCCGGTTTATTGTCATATCAAATGCCATCCTGTTTCTCCTCTCCGTTTCTAGTAGCCGTCAAATATTCGCATACCTCCGGCAAATTGAGAAATGCGATTGTCATCTTCCGGTCAGCCAATGCTCCCCTTCATCTCCAGCCGGATCAGGTTATTCATCTCTACCGCGTACTCTACCGGAAGCTCCTTTGAGACATTGTCCGCAAAGCCACTCACAATCATTGCACGCGCCTCATCCTCAGGGATTCCCCGCGACATCAGATAAAAAACTGCTTCGTCGCTGATTCGCCCTATCTTAGCCTCATGCCCGATATCCGCGTCGCGTGTGCGGATATCCATCGCCGGTATCGTATCCGAACGGGAAATTCGATCCAGCATCAGCGACTGGCAGGAAACGGCCGATCTGCTGTGCTTTGCTTTCGGGAGCACTGTCACCGCGCTTCTGAATGTACTGATTCCGCCGTCCTTTGAGATCGAGCGCGTATTTATATAGGAGGAAGTGTTCGGCGCGGCATGTACAATCTTCGCTCCGGTATCCAGATTCTGTCCTCTGCCGGCAAAGGTGACGCCGGTAAATTCCGCTCTTGCGCCGTCTCCGTTCAGAATACTCATCGGATACAGGCAGGAAACATGCGATCCAAAGGAGCCGGACACCCATTCGATCCTTCCGCCAGCCTCGACCTTTGCCCGCTTTGTGTTCAGATTGTACATATTTTTTGACCAGTTCTCGATGGTCGAATAGCGGAGCCGCGCATTCTTCCCGACAAATAGCTCCACACAGCCCGCGTGCAGGTTCGCCACGTTATATTTCGGAGCGGAACAGCCCTCGATAAAGTGCAGATCCGCTCCCTCATCCACGATGATCAGCGTGTGCTCAAACTGCCCCGCTCCCGGCGCGGTCAGACGGAAATAGGACTGCAGCGGAATGTCTACCTTCACGCCAGGCGGCACATAGACAAAAGAACCGCCGGACCAGACCGCTCCATGCAATGCCGCAAACTTGTGGTCGCGCGGCGGCACAAGCTTCATAAAATGAGCCCGCACCATATCGGCGTATTCACCGTTTAAAGCGCTCTCCATATCGGTATAGACCACTCCCTGTGCCGCTACTTCAGCGCGTACATTATGGTATACAAGCTCTGAATCGTACTGTGCGCCGACCCCTGCCAGCGATTCCTGCTCCGCCTGCGGGATACCGAGCAGATCAAAGGTTTTTTTGATATCCTCTGGCACATCCGACCATTTTGCCTTCATCTGCGTATTCGGCCGTACATACGTCACGATCTCATCTATATTCAGTCCATCGATTGAAGGCCCCCAGTCCGGTACCCGCATTTCATTATAAATCTGAAGCGCATTCAGGCGAAATTCGCGCATCCACTCCGGATCATTTTTTTCCTGTGAAATCGTCTCCACGATAGTCGGCGTCAGGCCTTCCTTTACCCGGTAAACATCCTTTTCTTCATTTTTTATATCATATATGCTCCGGTTGACGTCCTCAACCCAGGTCTTATCCTTCATTTGTCCTGTTCCTCCAGTCAGATGTACCGGAAACGACATCAGGCGTTCCCCTGCTTTTCCCGTCGGTGATCCGTTCAAACTGCTCAAAGCCTCGCTCATTGATCTGGTCGATCAGAGATGCGTCGCCCTCGGCTGCCATACGTCCGTCCACCAGTACATGCGTTGCATCGACATGCAGCGCCTCCAGAATCCGGGTGCTGTGTGTAATGA
>JAJQIE010000313.1 GCA_021199395.1 Lachnospiraceae bacterium
GAATCATATTATTACACAATAGAATCAAATGAAATCGAAGGATGGCCGCAGGGGCCGCAGATTGAGGCGGCTTCGGCGGTTGTCATGGATATAGATACGGGAGTTATCCTGTACAGCAAGCAGGCGACGGAAAAGCAGTATCCGGCGAGTATTACCAAGATCATGACGACCCTGCTTCTGATTGAAAACTGTGACCTTGATGATACGATTACTTTTTCGGAAATAGTCTATGATATCGAGGAGGGAAGCACGCACCTGGGAATACAGCCGGGCGAGGAGATGACGCTGCGCGACTGCGCGTATGGAATTATGCTGGCGTCCGCAAACGATATCGCGAACGGCGTCGCGGAGTATATCGCCGGCAGTGTCAGCGCGTTTGCCGACATGATGAATGAAAAGGCGGAGGAGCTTGGCTGCGTAAATACGCATTTTTCGAATCCGCATGGCCTTTACAGCGACGACCATTATACCTGTGCGTATGATATGGCGCTGATTGCTCAGGCGGCCCACCAGAATGAGACATTTCGCGAGATTGTCGGGACGACGGAATACATTATACCGGAGACGAATCTGTCCGGGGAGGATCGTTCCTTTCTGAACCATCAGAAAATGCTCCAGACGGATTCGGAGTATTATCAGGAATGGTGTACCGGAGGCAAGACCGGATATACCTCGCAGTGCCTGAATACACTTGTGACCTATGGAAGCAAAGACGGTATGGATCTGGTTTCTGTGATTATGAGGGTAAACGGGGCAGGCAAGGCTTATGCAGAATCCACAGAAATTATGGAATACGGGTTCGAAAATTTTTCTACAAAAAATTATGAGAATATTAGTTCAAAATCCACTTTTTATGATATAATAAATCTGGATTATGTAGGTACTGCGGCGAGGTTCCTTTCACCTGTCTGGATGAGGGTTCCTTTTGAAAATTGCAGTGTGCATATTACGCTTCCGAACGATGCAAAGAGTGAGGATATTACCTGTACTGTTGTAGAGGAATCCGGCAGTACAAAGACACTTGCATATGAATACAATGGACAGTCGATCGGGTCGGCGACCGGTAAATTAAATACACTGTTTGTTCCGGTTCAGTCAAAATACAGCCTGGGTTCAGGTGTTTCGGCGGCAGCGGAAGCCTCCGCGGAGGAAAGCATCCAGATAGAAGGCCTGGATGATGTGCTGGAGCAGGCGACGGGACTTATTGATAAGGGTTATCGCATTATTACGGATTACACAGAAAATCATATTATGACCGTGATGGCCGGGGGAGCCGTGCTGCTGATAATTCTTGTTATATTACTTATTGTATTGATTTTCAGGGCTACGGCTGACGCGAGGATCAGACGGAGGAGAAGATTAGAGGAGGAGGAGCGCAGGAAGAGAGAGGAAGAGATTGAGAGGATGACGACCGCCGAGATCGAGGCGGAGCTGAGGGAGGTAATGGAACAGGAGCGTCTTCGCAAGGAGCAGGAGGAGCTCGCTGCGGCTGAGGCGGAAAGGGCCGCCAGGGAAGCCGAGGAAATGGAATGGAAGGCTCATGAGACGGAGCGTTTGATTGACGAGCTGGAGAGGGAACGTCAGGAACGTATTTCATCGCAGTCTTCAAAGGACGAATGAGAGTATAAATATTTAGATAAGAAGGGATGGATAAAGGATGAACTGGGTTGCACCAATCAAGGACGAAGAAACACTGGAAAAATTCAAGGCGAAGCTGCGGGAGATGGACGACAAATATTATATTATGTTTGAGATCGGCGTAGGGACAGGGCTGCAGCTGCAGGAGATACTGAAGTTTAAGAATAAAGATATCCGTGGAAAAGAGAGCATTGAGGCCAGTATTGGGACAAAAAATATCAAGCGCACGTTCCAGATACCGGAGGATCTGCAGGAAATCATTATGAATTATACGGAGGGCAAGGATCCGGACGCTTATCTGATTCTGGGTCATGCGAGTTCGCCGCAGCCGCTCTCAAGAGAGCAGGCTTATCGTGCTCTGAAAAGCGCCGGTAAGAGTATGGGGCTGTCATCGATTGGGGCTCAGACAATGCGCAAGACATTTGCATGGCGCTACTATAAGTCCACTGGAGACATTTATTATCTCCAGAACCTTTTAAATCATGCGTCTCCGTCCATCACTTATCGTTATATCGGAGAGAAGCCGAATGTAGAGGTATATCTGCGCAAAATGACTCCGGAGGAGAATGAGCGCAGCCGTTACCTGTTATATAAGAACGGAAATGGAAAAAAGAGGATAGAGGCGTTGAAATCCCTGCTGACAGAGATCGGCGAGGAAATGGACAATCCTCTGAATAATGATGCTTATTATGGTAAAGTAGACTGCCTTCTCAAAGAGATGGAAGAGCTGGTAGCAAATTTTAAACAGACAAAATAATTTGCAACCATAAATACAACTGCATAACGAAAGTAAGAGCCACAGTAGATACGTCAGATCCGCTGTGGCTTGTTTTATGATGCGCAGGGCTGCGGAAGGAATTATTCCAGCTTTCGCTGGACGCAGCCCGCGCTAAACGGATAGGGGAGAAATGCGTTCCCCTATCCGATTACACAGAGCATGGCGGGGAGTTTTGCGGCCAAAGCCGCACCTGACTCGCTCAGGGTTCTTTGTGAAACTGTCTGTGCAGCCGGCGTTTTACCTTGAGCACTTCTTTTTTTTCATAAATCTGGTACGCGTCTTCTTTAGAGATGAGCTTGAGCGTTTTGACTGCGTAGGTCATTCCGTCCCTGTTATGGCGCAGGCGAATCTTCCCCTTCAGATATCCGTGCTGAGGACAGCTCGCCAGACAAAACTGATTGTGGCCTCCCGCGGAAAACCATCGGATCTTTTTTGAAGCTGTTTTTCCACAGACCGGGCACCGCGTGGAAGTAACGATAGAATCCTTCATAGCCTGGTTACTTGAAGGAAAAGGCATCGAGACAAATTTATCATAGGTACTGTAGTGAAGATAGATTTCCTGGCTTCTCGTAAGCGGCGTGTGAAAATAATCCACAGACGAATTATCGCGTATCTGTGGGTCACTGAGCTTTTGCATGACCAGCGAAGTATAAATAGCGTCGCTTAGAGCGCTGTGAAAAGGTACCTCCTTTGGAATTTCCAGAAAATCCACAGCGTATTCAAGCGCTTTTCGGGAACGGCGATCCTCATATACAATGCTGAATATTTTCTGAATGTCATAATACATCAGTGGAAACGGAAAGGGGTTTGTCATATTATAATAGGAAAGGTTGCGCTGCAGCTCGGTCAAATCTGCGGGTCCCCAGGTACAGAAGCTTGGTTCACCATCCGCATCCATATCACTGCGACACCACTCAAAGAAATCTGCGGCCACATTAGGAAAGATTCTGGCGCCATCAAAATCAATAGCCCTGAGCGTGACAATTTCCCTGGTTTTATAATGAAGAGACGTATATACCTGTGGTCTGACAATTTCCCGGAATTGTCCGGTGATCTGGTGGGAGGTATTCAGCCGAACCGCCCCGATTTCAATAATTTCAAACGGAAGCGCCGGGTTTTCGTGTTCTTTTCCGAATGGACACTGATTCCACTCCAGATCCAGCACAATATAATTCATTTAAAATTTCCTCCAGATAAACAACGCGTTCCCGATAAGTATACCGAAAAGCGGTTCATATTTCAAGGGTTCGTCAATCTGTACATTAAATTTGAATAATTTCGTCAATTTGCTAAATTTCGAAAATTTGATAAAATATCGTAAGCATAACTTACAACAGGAAACAAAAATCTTTGTATAGTTATGGTATGGCAAAAAAGTATGAGATTTAGTATACTAAAGACACCATATGTTGCTGAGTTATTCAGTGGAAAAAACGAATCAGGGAGGATTCAAAAATGGCAAGTTTAAGCTTATCTCATATCAACAAAACTTATCCCAATGGATTTGAGGCCGTTAAAGATTTCAATCTTGAAATCGAGGATAAGGAATTTATTATTTTCGTAGGTCCGTCTGGATGTGGAAAGTCCACCACGCTCCGTATGATTGCAGGTCTGGAAGAGATTTCCGGCGGTGAATTAAAGGTCGGCGACAGAGTTGTGAATGATGTGGAGCCTAAGGACAGAGATATCGCGATGGTATTCCAGAGCTACGCGCTGTATCCGCATATGA
>JAJQIE010000059.1:0-1138 GCA_021199395.1 Lachnospiraceae bacterium
TGCAAAATAAGGAAAAAATTTCTATTATCTAATCAACGAAGTGGCAAATTCGGGAGGGCTTCCCTGTCCGATTGTAAAAAAAAGCTTTGTATTTTTGCAGGTACTGTGCTAGAATGAATTTTAATTGGGACAAAGAGGCTCCGGAAGAGAGTTCGCTTTGTCCATTTTTACAGGGTGTGCTTTTGGATGATCGGTAAACATGCCGGAGTACGCCTTTTTTACAGGAAAGGAGAAGGAATATGAAAAGAACAGGTAAGATGGCAGTCGGTATGCTGTGCGCGGCAGCAATGGTACTTTCGGCGGGAAGCGCCGCTTTTGCGGAGGAGGAGACGAAAACTCTGCGTGTGGCGATGGAGTGCGGATACGCTCCGTACAACTGGACGCAGTCCACGGATGAGAACGGCGCGGTTCCGATTGCGGACAGTACGGAATATGCGTATGGATATGACGTCATGATGGCGAAGCATATCTGTGAGACGCTGGGCTGGGATCTGGAGATCGTGAAGCTTGACTGGGATTCCCTCGTACCGGCGGTAGTTTCCGGTACGGTGGACTGTGTGATCGCGGGACAGTCGATCACCTCGGAGCGTCTGGAGGTTGTGGATTTCTCAGAACCGTATTACTATGCGTCTATCGTGACCCTGACGACAGCCGACAGCGAGTACGCGGACGCTGAGGGCGTGGCGGATCTGGCGGGTGCGACCTGTACCTCCCAGCTCAATACGGTATGGTATGATACCTGTCTGCCGCAGATCGAGGACGCGAACATTCTTCCGGCACAGGAGTCCGCTCCGGCGATGCTGGTTGCCCTGGATGCGGGAAAATGTGACATTGTTGTGACAGATATGCCGACCGCTATGGCGGCGTGCGTAGCTTATTCGGATTTTGTGCTGCTTGACTTCACAGACACGGACGACAACTTTGAGGTGTCCGATGAGGAAATCAACATCGGTATTTCGATTCAGAAGGGCAATACAGAGCTTCTGGACGTGATCAATGGTGTGCTTGCGGAGATGACCGTAGAGGATTACGAAGAAATGATGAGCGAGGCGATTTCCGTACAGCCGCTCTCCGACGCCGAGGAGGAAACGGAGTAAGCGACCGGATAAGGACTGCGATTTCCGGCAGGGAGAAAGCG
>JAJQIE010000059.1:1238-5829 GCA_021199395.1 Lachnospiraceae bacterium
CGGATAAGGACTGCGATTTCCGGCAGGGAGAAAGCGGCCTGGTAAGAGCTGCCGCCTTCCGGTACGGAGGAGGATGCGGAATCGAGGGGGAATTATGCCACAGGATTATTGGGGCAGGATGGTTTATATCCTGCAGACGCGCGGGATGTCCTATCTGAATGGCGCGAAAAATACCATGATCATCGCTCTGGTCAGTACGCTGATCGGCTGCGTGATCGGATTTGCGGTCGGGATTGTGCAGACAATCCCGGTCAGCAAAAAGGATAATATTTTTAAAAGGGCGCTGCTGTTTGTCGTGCGCCTGATTCTGAACATTTATGTAGAAGTGTTCCGGGGTACGCCAATGATGGCGCAGGCGATGTTTATCTATTTTGGATCGGCCGCTCTTTTTAACATCAATATGTCAATGTGGTTTGCGGCGTTCTTTATCGTATCGATCAATACCGGCGCCTACATGGCGGAGACGGTTCGCGGCGGTATCCTTTCCATTGATCCGGGGCAGACGGAGGGCGCGAAGGCGATCGGCATGACGCATGTGCAGACGATGCTGTATGTTATACTGCCGCAGGCGCTCCGCAATATCATGCCGCAGATTGGCAACAACCTGATTATCAACATCAAAGATACCTGCGTACTCTCGGTCATTGGCATTGTCGAGCTGTTTTATGCGACAAAGAGCGTGGCGGGCGCGCTGTACACCTATTTTGAAGCGTTTACGATAGCGATGGTCATGTACTTTGTGCTGACGTTTACATGCTCCAGACTGCTGCGGCTGTGGGAGAAAAAGCTGGACGGCGCGGACAACTATGATCTGGCGACCACGGACACGCTGGCGCACACGAGCGGAATGTACAGCTATCCGGGAGGGAATTCTTCTGAAAAACGCCGGACGGATGGCATGGAAAAAGGTCAGGCTGCCCAGAGTGAAGAAAGGAATGACGAAGCCTCTGCGGACAGGAGCTTTGGGAAGGAGAGGGACAGATGAGCGGTGTGAATGAAAGACAAACCGGAAATGCGGCGCCGCAAAGTGTGCTGTATGGCGGTACTGCCGCGGGTGAGGAAGTGATCCAGATCCGCCATCTGAGCAAAAGCTTTGGAAGCCACGAGGTACTTCGCGATATCGACTTTTCTGTATCGACCGGCGATGTGACCTGTATTATCGGCGCTTCCGGGTCCGGCAAATCAACGCTTTTGCGCTGCATCAATCTTCTCGAAACGCCCACGTCCGGGGAAATTCTTTACCATGGGACGAATATCGCCGCGTCTAAGGTAAACGCGGCGGCATATCGCGCGAAGGTCGGGATGGTTTTTCAGAACTTTAATCTGTTCAACAATATGACTGTCCTTGGCAACTGCATGGTCGGGCAGACGAAGGTTCTGCATAAGGATAAGGAAGCGGCGAGACAGAGCGCGCTTGCCTATCTTGAAAAGGTGGGGATGGAGCCTTATATCAACGCAAAGCCCCGTCAGCTTTCCGGCGGCCAGAAGCAGCGCGTCGCGATTGCCCGCGCCCTTGCGATGGAGCCGGAGCTGCTGCTTTTCGATGAGCCGACCTCCGCACTTGACCCGCAGATGGTCGGAGAGGTGCTCGATGTCATGAAGCGGCTGGTGCAGGATGGCCTTACCATGATTATCGTGACGCATGAGATGGCCTTTGCCCGCGACGGCTCAAGCCATGTCGTTTACATGGCGGACGGGATCATCGAGGAGGAAGGCTCTCCGGAGCAGATTTTCAGCAGCCCGCAAAACCCCATGACCAGGGAATTCCTGAGCCGGTTTATGCGTGGGTGAGTATCAGAAAAGTACACTTTTTTGCCGCGCCGAATGCGTATTGCGAAGCAATAAAAAAAACGGTTGACACATGGCGTCAGCCGTTTTATAATACAGAAAAGTAAATAAACGTTTATTTACTAATACGTGTTTCTACCTCTGTATGGAATCTTTTACAGGATCAGGCGCAGTATTTTGACGGGAGAAAGGAGGGGATAATCATTGAGAGATTCTGGTTCAAAGGAAGAGAAGAGGATAAAGATACTGGAAGACTGCTTTGACTGTTTCTGCAGGCATGGTCTGGAGAATACGAACGCGAAGCAGTTAGGAGAGGCCTGCGGTATGAGTCCAGGGAATCTCTTCAACAACTATTTTGAGAACAAGGATCAGATTATCATTGAATCTACAGCCTGGTGTATGGCGAAGGTGGAGGATGATTTTATGGCGCAGGCGCCGAGAAGCATGGATGAGGTGGAGCGGTATATTATGGAAATGCCCTACCGGACGGCCAGAATGCACGGGGCGCAGTACCGGTTCATGTATCAGGTTTACGCGTCTCCGCGGTACAGAGAGTACGGCAGGGAGTTTTTCCAGGGAGTGACGGAGCGTTATGCTGAGTATTCCAGAATGCTCGCGCCGGGGCTTGGCATTCCATGGGAAACGCTTCAGGCGATGATTTTTATTTTTGTCCGTGCCTGCGTGCATTATGCGATGTTTGAAAATGAGGAATATTTAAAGCCGCAGCTGGAATTTTTGCTGAAAATTCTGCGTTTTATGAAAGAAAGTGATATGGGAAAAAATAAATCGGAAAAGGGGGAACCATCATGAAGAAAAGAAAACGGACGACTGTTATCTCCGGGCTGTTGCTGGCATCGCTGCTGGCGCTTTCGGTACCGGCAGCAGAAGCGAAATGTATGAGGATACAACACAATATCCGTGTTATGAATTCACTCAGTCAGGACGGAACGGACAGGGATGCGCTTGCGTCTGAGACTGAAAAGCTTTCCGGCGGCTATCGTGTGACGGCAAAGACGGAAAGGAGCACGGGATTTGGCTATTTCCGGGTGCTTATGAAAAGCGCGGGGGAATCTTATTCATTAATTTCCAGAGACACATGGACGGACGTCAGTGGATTACTGGATGAAATCTGGGATGAAAATGTGTGGAATTCTTCGCCGCAGGAGGTCACGATTGAAGAGCTGAACGCATATGGTTCCAGTCTGGAGTCCGTGACGTTTGAGCTGGAGGAGGAGCTTTATGTATGCTCTGGCATTGTAGAGACGGATGGGACGCCGCTTCCGGAGAGCGTCAGCCTGACGGAAACGCTTTCCGTGACAGGCGCGGATCTGCCGCCGGAGGGTGAGACGGAGGAAGAACCGGAGATTCGCTGGCAGATCGACGCTTACGATGAGAGCGGGGAGACGGTTGTCGCATACGCCCATGGCCAGACGGATTACACCGCGTCATTTTCCATTTGCGATCTGACGTATGATTCCGGGTATACGATGGGGGATGTCGCGTCAGTTCGGATTCGGCTTGAAATCGACGACGAAGAACCGGTGGAAGCGACCGTGAATTGCGAGTATCAGTACCAGCTTGTCTTTTCGGGGGATGCCGCCCTGCTGCCTGGCAGCGAGGCGGAAGCGTCTTACCTCTATGACGCGGATGAAATGAGGTTTTATACGGAAAGCGACGGAACGCGTTCTTATGCAGATGAATCGGTTCTCTTTTACGGCGATCTCGACGCGGATTTTACGGATGAGGGAGAAAGCTCCTCTGTTTATGCGGCGCTGTACCGAAACGGAAAATTATACACGGACGCGGAAATCGGGATTTACGCATTGTCAGAGGACGAAGTAAGTACGGACGCGCTTTTGCTGATGGCAGATGCAAATGCGGATGCCGATGCAAATACAGATACAAATACGGGTACAGATACAGATACCGGCACAGAGTCAGAAGCCGCTGATACGGAGGGGTTTGTTCTCGCAGCCAGTCTGTATAACACGGATTTGTCCGAAGCTTTTGTTGAAAATATCACAGAAAGTTTATCGGACGCTTATCCATCCCTGACAGAATATCCTTATGTCCTGGTGGCAAAGGTGGATGGAGAAGCGGTGGCGGTCAGCCAGATCACTTACAGCCAGGAATCGGATGCGGTCAGTCTGGAGCAGGGAGAGGCAGCCTATTATTACTGCCCCAATTGCGAAGAAGTGACGCTTGTTTCTCATGAGGCTGCCTGCGGCGAAGAAGGGCATTATACCTGCGACGGAAGGGGTCATGATGTGTATTACCACGACACCGCGTATGGGGCGCACAGCACTTGTATGGGCGAGGTACTGCATCTTTGTACTTCCTGCAATACTTATGAGTCCTGCTCGGATTTTCTGGCTCATGAAACCGTTGAATGTCACATAAACGAGCATTGTGCAGGAGATGGCCTGGATCACAGCGCGGCGGCCTGCGGAACGGACGGCCATTACAACTGCGACGGAGAAGACCACAGCGATGCGGACTGCGGAATAGATGGTCATAAAAATTGTGATGGCCTGGATCACAGCGAAGCGTCATGTGGAGTCGAAGGTCACACAAACTGCGACGGCCTGGATCACAGCGAAGCGTCATGTGGAGTCGAAGGCCATACGAATTGTGACGGAGAGGATCACAGCAGCGCGGATTGCGGAACAGATGGTCATTACAATTGTGACGGAAGTGATCACAGCGCGGCGGATTGTGGAACGGACGGTCATTACAACTGTGACGGAAGCGATCATAGCGCAGCGGATTGCGGAACAGACGGTCATTACAACTGTGACGGAAG
>JAJQIE010000059.1:5929-16703 GCA_021199395.1 Lachnospiraceae bacterium
GGAACAGACGGTCATTACAACTGTGACGGAAGTGATCACAGCGCGGCGGACTGCGGAACAGATGGTCATTATAACTGTGACGGAAGCGACCACAGCGCGGCAGCCTGTGGAATAGCGGGTCATTATAACTGCGATGGAAACGACCACAGCGCGGCGACGTGTGGAACCGAGGGTCATACGAACTGCGATGGGAAGACCCATGGAATATGCGGCGTGTGTGGCAGCCAGTCGTGCGATGGCACGGATCACAGTGCGGCGGCCTGTGGAATCGAAGGCCATACGAACTGTGATGGAAAAGATCACAGCGCGGCGCCCTGCGGAATCGAAGGCCATTATAACTGTGACGGACGGGATCACAGCGCCGCAACGTGTGGAACCGAAGGCTATTATAATTGTGATGGAGATGATCACAGCGCGGCATCGTGTGGGACGGACGGCCACTATAACTGCGACAAATTAGACCACAGTGTGGCAGAGTGCAGCACGGGAAGCCACATTCAGACCACCGCAGACTCTGATACGGGAAGCCACGAAACGCACTATAACTGCGATGGACGGGATCACAGCGCGGCGTCCTGCGGTGTGGCGGGTCATTATAACTGTGACGGAAAGACGCATGAGAAATGCAGTGTATGCGGAGGGTGGCTGTGCGAGGGCGACCACAGCGCGGCATCGTGCGGGACGGACGGCCATTACAGCTGCGACGGAAGCGACCACAGCGTGGCATCGTGCGGAACGGAAAATCATTACAATTGTGATGGAAGCGATCACAGTTCAGCATCCTGTGAGATATCAGGTCATACAGACTGTGACGGAAAGACGCATGAGAAATGCAGTGTATGCGGAGGATGGTTATGTGAAGGCGATCACAGTGTGCTGCCCTGTGGCCACAGTGCCTGTGATCCGGATACGCAGGAAGAGTCACATGCTCTTGCGGAATGTGGGACACACTATGAGTGCATGGTCGATTTTGACCCAGATGAGCATGTACTTGCGGGATGCGAGACACATTATATGTGCATGGAAGATTTCGATGAAGGAGAACATGTACTTGCGGGATGTGAGCTCCATTATGTGTGCATGGAGGGCTATAAAGAAGAAGATCATTATGGTGCGTCGTGTGATCGCCCCGGCCATTATGTGTGTGATGGACAGGAACATGATTTATGTGACGAGTGTGGAGACGGCTATTTATGCGATGATAACCATAAAAATGGTTGTCCATATCAATGATGAGGATTAAGGTGTAATTACTTTTTCATACCGCATGGATGAAAATCCGGTCAGGCAGAATGAGGATTAAAACTGAAATCTGACCGGGATAAACCGGAACCCCAGTTTTGCCATTTTGCGCAAGAAATTTAGAGCCCAGGTACCTGCTTGCCAGACACCTGGGCTCTAATCAAGATGAAACCTTAGAAAGTATGGGCTCCGGTCAGACAAAAGGAACCAGCTTCATGCCCTAACCAATAAACGTGATTCACACTCCTAAATTTCAAACTATTTTTCAGTCTGCACTCTATATACTTCTTCTTCCGAAAGGCCGAGCAGGTCTGCTATTTCAGAAGTTTTATCGAATGCGGCGTAATACCCCTTTCTTTAGATATGGGGATATAAGCCGCCACGTTTTGCAACATTTCTGTTCTTTTTTCTTGCACGCTTTCGTTTCATACCCTATAATACAGGTATGGAATATAAAAGTAATAACAATGTCGTATACTCTTGCAAATATCATATTGTCTGGTGTCCAAAATATCGTCGTAAAGTTCTTGTTAATGGTGTTGATAAACGCCTGAAAGAACTCATTGCGGAAGTCTGTGAAAAACTCAGCATAGATATCATTGAGATGGAGATCATGCCGGATCACGTGCATCTGCTCATGGAAGTTGATCCTCAGTTTGGCATACATAAAGCTGTCAAACAGATCAAAGGCTATAGTTCTCGTATACTCCGGCAAGAGTTTCCGTATTTGCGGTATCGTTTACCTTCATTGTGGACAAATTCCTATTTTGTATCCACAGTAGGAGGCGCGCCCCTGGCAGTCATTTAGCAATACATCGAGAACCAGAAAAACGTGTGAGGTGATTTTCATGGAATATTCCTATAAGTTCCGAATCTATCCGAACCGGATGCAGGAAAACCAGATCCTGCGCACGTTTGGCTGCTGCCGCTATGTCTTCAACTACTATCTTTCCATGCGTAAGGAAACGTATGAGAAAGAAAAGAAAACCTTAAACTACTATAGCTGTGCCAATGACCTGACACACCTGAAACGCTCCCTTGAATGGCTCCGGGAAGTGGATGCGACCGCGTTGCAGTCAGCGCTCCGTGACCTGGATACCGCTTTCCAGAACTTCTTCCGCAGGGTGAAGAGAAATGAGAAACCCGGCTACCCAAAATTCAGAAGCAAGCGAAATAACCATCAAAGCTACAAGAGTAAGTGCGTCGGCACCAACATAAAGATATTGGATAAATCCGTCCAGCTTCCGAAACTCGGCAAAATAAAGTGCCGTGTTTCCAAAGCCGTACAGGGACGAATCCTTTCTGCAACCGTCTCCCGGAACCCGTCCGGGAAATATTTTGTTGCCATCTGCTGTACGGATGTAGAGATAAATCACTTCCCAAAATCAGATTCGGCGATCGGTATTGACATGGGCATCAGATCCTTCGCAGTCATGTCAGACGGTAAAGTCTGCCCGAACAATAAGTACGAAGCGCAAAGTCGTAAAAAACTGGCAAGACTCCAGCGCCAGCTCTCCCGAAAAACAAAGGGGAGCAAGCGCAGGGAGAAAGCACGCGTCCGGGTTGCCCGGCTTCATGAGCATGTATCTGCGCAGCGCATGGATACGATGCAGAAGCTCTCTACTGAACTTGTTCGCAAATACGGAACCATCTGTATCGAGAATCTTGCGATAAAAAACATGGTAAAGAACCATAAGCAGGCAAGATCCATTTCCGATGCATCCTGGGGTAAATTCCGCCGACAGCTCGAATACAAGGCGGAATGGTATGGACGACAGCTTTCCGTTGTGGATCGTTTCTTTCCGTCCAGCCAGCTTTGCTCCAAATGTGGAACAAAATGGCCGGGGACAAAAGATACATCCGTGAGTTCGTGGATCTGTCCGCAGTGTGGCGCGAGCCACGACCGGGACAAAAATGCAGCGGTCAACATCCTCACAGAGGGGCTTAGTCTTTTGGCGTAGCCAGTACAAGGTAGGGCGGGACACGCCCGAACCGAACGCTCGGGGAAACCATGTAAGACCTTGTAGCGATACATGGCAGCGGTCGTTGAACCGAGAATCCCCTGTCTTTAGACATGGGGAGTGTCAAAACCAATAGCTGTCCATTTCTGAATTAATTCCTTATCTCGCTGCATGATTCCCTGCTTTTCGCCTTTTTTAAACTCTTTTGATACCCATTGTTCCAAAGCGGTACACATATTTATCGGCCTCCTTTCCACTTTCATTTACTTTCTTTGTCGTGGCAATAACAAAATTCCTGTTCTTTAAAGGAGCATCTGTAATAGATTTGCCTATGCCTCTTGCTGCGCCTGTTGTAAACCATACCTTGCTCATTATGCTCTCCCCCTATTGAAGCTTTGAGTTTTATATAGTCTACCGATAGTCAAGTAGACAAGCGGCTCACGCCGCAAGCCCCTCACCCGTACGTGCGCATTTCACGCATACGGCACACTAGGTTAATTGCCCTTTGCCGGGCACACAACTGGAAGTAGTATTTCCACTATTTCACTTTCCAGCTACCCACCTTGTTTGAACCGATTCTTTCAATTAATTTTTTTGATTTCAATGCGGCAATGGCTCTGGATATTGTTCGCGATGATTTTTTGCATATTTCTGCCATTTCCGGAACTGTTATATTTTCATCTTTTCGTAAAATTTCCAGAATTTCACTTTCCAGATTGCTTATTGTGCCATTTATCATGCCATCTTCTGACATGATATTTCGATCTGTCCTTGAAAATTCAATCGTAAAGTCATTTTCAGAATTAATATAACTCACTTTTACATCTGAGTCCCGACACAGAGTATAAATCTTTCTCAGTCCAGCGCCGACCGAAACGAAGTGCAGACCTGTGCCCCTCTGATTGTATAGGAACCTGCAACGGCATCCGGCCATTTAAAATTGCTTCGCGATGGGCCGGATGCCCGAACGCTCTATGTCTTCGCCCATGCCACGCAGCAAGTGCGTGGCATGGGTGTGAACAGTAACGGATTTATTCAGATTCCGCTTGACTTTTATCGGTCAATTCTGCACAATAGGGGTATCGCAAATGAACTGGACGCATGACTTACGTTTTTATGCGAAGATGATTCAGGCATAATTAATTGAATTGAGGACTGAAAACGAGCAGAAGTATGTGAGGAGTCGCTGTAGTTTCGCTGCTTTGGCGGCAGAGCTGCGGTTGGGAATAGAAGGGATTGGATTATATGCTGGATGTTTTGTATGACAGTCTGCTGGACTGTCTCAAGCTGCTGCCCTTTTTATTTTTGTCTTATCTGGCAGTGGAATATATTGAGCACAGGATGGGTGCTCAGACAAAAAAGTGGATTTATCAGGCTGGGAAGGCCGGACCGGTGATTGGGAGTCTGATTGGCATGATTCCTCAGTGCGGATTTTCAGCCGCGGCAGCGGGGCTTTACGCCGCTGGAATTGTCTCGCCTGGCACCCTGATCGCCATATTTTTGTCAACCTCGGACGAAATGCTCCCGATTATGCTTTCTGAGGGAATGGATCTGTCGGTGATTATTCGTATTCTGGCGATCAAGGCGGCGACCGGGGCGGTTGTCGGGCTGCTGGTAGATTTTGTGGCTGAAAAGCTCCGTCTGTGGAAAGCAAATGAGGGGGCAATCCGGAATCTTTGTGAGCATGGGCACTGCCATTGTGGTGAGCATGGGATTGTCCGCGCCGCGCTTCGTCACACGGAGAAGACAGCAGTATTCCTTTTTCTGGTAACTCTGGTGCTTGGATTTGGGATGGAATGGTTCGGAGCTACTGCTTTTTCCAGAGGTATCTTTGCGATTCCCGGCATCCAGATGGCGGTGGCGGCGCTGATTGGCATGATTCCGAACTGTGCCGCGTCTGTGATGATTACACAGCTTTATCTGGAGGGCGTGCTTTCGGGCGGCTCTCTGTTTGCCGGACTGCTCTGCGGCGCGGGTACCGGTCTGCTTGTTCTGTTCCGGGAAAACGAAAACCGCAAGGAATGTCTGGCACTGACAGTGACTCTGTATGTGAGCGGATTGCTTGCCGGATCACTGATCGGATGCCTTGGCTGGAGGCCTGTCTGACAGCGCAGGATCGCTTTAAATGTTATCTGGATTATTTTCGTATAGGATACAGTGAATGTGGTTAATATAACAGATTGAGGATGAGACTATGGATTATATTGTAAGAGCTACGGCTGCGGATCAGCAGATCCGCGCATTTGCCGTGACAACAAGAGATATGGTAGAGACAGCGCGGGAGTATCACAATACGAGCCCGGTGGCTACGGCTGCGCTGGGGCGCCTGCTGACCGCGGGCGCTATGATGGGAGCGATGATGAAGGGAGACGACGACCTTCTGACTCTGCAGATCAAAGGCTCCGGTCCCATCGGCGGGATCACGGTCACGGCGGATTCTTCGGCGAATGTAAAGGGCTATGTGCAGAATCCGGGCGTTCTGCTTCCGGCAAACGCAAAGGGCAAGCTGGATGTAGGCGGGGCGGTTGGAAAAGGGATTTTGAATGTTATACGTGATCTTGCGATGAGAGAGCCTTACAATGGACGGTGTGAGCTGCAGACCGGGGAGATTGGCGATGATCTGACGTATTATTTCGCTGTTTCCGAGCAGGTGCCTTCTTCGGTAGGGCTTGGCGTGCTGCTGGAGAAAAGCAACCGGGTAAAGCAGGCGGGCGGTTTTATTATTCAGCTGCTGCCATTTACGCCGGATGAGGTTATCGACCGGCTGGAGCAGAAGCTGTCGGATGTGAGATCTGTCACGGAGATGCTGGATGCCGGGATGAGTCCGGAACAGATTCTGGAGGAGCTGCTTGGGGAATTTGGCCTTGAGATTCTGGATACCATGCCGACGCGGTATCATTGCGACTGCTCAAGGGAGCGGATTGAACGGGTGCTGCTCAGCCTTGGGAGAACGGAGCTGGAGGAAATGATCGCAGATGGAGAGCCAATCGAGGTGAATTGCCAGTTCTGCAACAAAAGCTATCAGGTAAGCGTGGATGAGCTGAGAGGATTGCTGAAATCTGGCAGAAGACAGGAGGCGTCAAGGTGAGAGACGGTTTTATAAGGGCAGCTGCGCTGTCCCCGGAGCTTCGCGTTGCGGACTGTATTTTTAATGCGGAGAATATCTGTGCTCAGATGGATGAGGCTGTGCGGGAGCATGCGAAAATTCTGGTGTTCCCGGAGCTTTGCGTCACAGGCTATACCTGCGGGGATCTGTTCTGGCAGGAGACTCTGCTCACCGCGGCGCGGCAGGCGCTGGTGCGTATTGTCCGTCATTCAGCCGGAAAGGACGCGCTGGTTTTTGTCGGCCTGCCCTGGGAGAAGGACGGAAAGCTGTATAATGTGGCAGCGGCTTTTTCAGATGGGGAATTGCTTGGGATTGTTCCCAAGCGTTACCTTCCAAATTACAATGAGTTTTATGAGGCAAGGCATTTTACACAGGGGGAGGAGAAGATTTCCTGTGTGGATTTTGAAGGAAAAGCCGTACCGTTTGGGATGAATCTGCTGTTTACCTGTGATATGCCGCGCGGGCTTTGCGTGGCGGCTGAGCTCTGCGAGGATCTGTGGGCGCCGGATCCGCCGAGCACGGCGCATGCTATGGCCGGGGCGAATGTGATCGTGAATCTGTCCGCAAGCGATGAGGTGACCGGAAAAAGCCTTTATCGCGAGTCGCTTGTCGCCGGGCAGTCGGCAAGGCTGCTGTGCGGATATATTTACACGAGCGCGGGGGAGGGAGAGTCCACACAGGATCTCGTCTATGGCGGGCACAGTCTCCTTGCGGAAAATGGCCATGTCCTGGCTGAGTCGGAGCGTTTTGGAAGCGGAATCATCTATTCGGAGTTTGACATCGGCCGTCTTTGTGCGGAGAGAAGACGGATGACGACCTTTACCGTGAAGGACTCAGGGCAGTACGTCAAAGTCCGCTTTCAGCTTAATGAGGAGGCAACCTCTTTAAGCCGCACCTTTGCGCCGATGCCGTTTGTGCCTGACAGGGAGGAGGATCGCGGCCGACGGTGTGAGGAAATTCTGATGATACAGGCGCTCGGCCTGAAAAAACGGATGCGGCATACAGGCGCAAAAAGCCTTGTGGTGGGCATTTCCGGCGGCCTGGATTCTACGCTGGCTCTGCTGGTAATGACAAAGGCCTGCGATCTGCTTGGTATGCCGCGCGATACGATGACGGCTGTGACAATGCCGGGATTCGGTACGACGGACCGCACGTACCGCAATGCCTGCGATCTGACCAGAAGCCTTGGGGCAAGGCTTTTGGAGGTAGATATTCGGGAAGCGGTGAATATTCACTTTCGGGACATCGGACAGGATCCGTCTGTACACGATGTCACCTATGAAAATGGACAGGCAAGGGAGCGTACCCAGATACTGATGGACGTCGCAAACAAGACGGGAGGAATGGTAGTCGGCACCGGCGATATGTCTGAGCTGGCGCTCGGCTGGGCGACTTATAATGGCGATCATATGTCGATGTATGGGGTTAATTGCTCTGTGCCAAAGACTCTGGTACGCCATCTGGTGCGATATTATGCGGATACCTGTGGGGATGGGAAGGTTAGAGAGATTCTTTTGGATGTGCTGGATACGCCGGTCAGCCCGGAGCTGCTTCCCCCGGAAAACGGAGAGATTTCGCAGAAAACAGAGGATATTGTCGGCCCATATGAGCTGCATGACTTTTTCCTGTATTATCTGTTGCGCTTTGGCTATCCGCCCTCAAAAATATACCGGATCGCAAAGCTGGCGTTTGCTGATATATATGATGACGCGACAATCCTGAAGTGGCTGAAAACGTTTTACCGCCGCTTTTTTGCGCAGCAGTTTAAACGTTCCTGTATACCGGATGGCCCAAAGGTGGGCAGTGTGGCGCTTTCTCCGCGCGGGGATCTGCGTATGCCGAGCGACGCCTGCGCACGGCTTTGGATGGAAGAGCTGGAGCACCTGTGATTTTATGAAAAGCGCACAAGAAACGCGTGGAAATAATGTAGAAAATATGTAGAAAACACCTGATTTTCTTGCTGCTTCGACCGCAAAAATAGTCAAAATTATACACGCTTTGACACGTTTTTCATAAAAATCTTTACGCAATCTCCGATTCGCGCTATAATCATTTTATACATTTTATGATTATCTGTATGTGTGGGGAGGAGAGGCATGGAGTGTGGAAGATTTACGGAGTGTTACGAAAAATACAAGGATTTTGTGACGGGTATTGCTTTTGAAAAAATACATGATCGCTATATGTCAGATGATATTGCGCAGGATGTCTTCATGGCTTTTTACCTGAATATATTTAAGGTTGCTCCCGGAAAGGAAAAGGCGTGGCTGTACCGCTCTGTTAAAAATGCTTCGATTGACTATATGCGCGGGGCGTATCGAAAATCAGAGCTGCTGCTGGATTCGGAAACGATATGCCATAAATATTATCCGGGGGCGGAGAGCATGGAAAGATTTGAAAAACGCCTGGATGATGAGTCTCTGCTTTGCAGGATTATGTGCGATCTGAAGGAAAACAATCCGGTCTGGTATGACGCTCTGTGGCTGTTTTGCGTAGAGGGTCTTTCCTGTGAAGAAGCGGCAGGGCGGCTGAATATATCGACGTCAGTTCTGCGATCCCGTGTGCATCGCGCGAGGGCATTCGTGCGGGAGCAGTATGGAGACGAGTTTTATGCGGAAAAGTAAGAAGCTGTCGAAGAGGAAGGGAAACAGGAGTGCAAAATGCCGGACTGCAAAATGTCAGAAAGAAAATGAGTATAAAATTGCTTGAATTATGACCGGACATGTAGTAAACTACTAAATGATGCAACAGGTTCCGGACAGATTGTTGATGTCTGGCTAAGAGGGAAACAGGTGCGAATCCTGTACGATCCCGTCACTGTATTTAGAAAGCGCGGCTGATATGCCACTGGGGAACCGGGAAGGCGGCTTGCGCGATGATCTATAAGCCAGGAGACCTGCCTGTTGTGGGTGTTGGAGCATATGCTCCGGGCCACGGGGGATTGGTCTGCCGATATGAAGGAAGCTGCAGCGAAAGATAAATGAGACAGTCGGTCGCTGAGCTCTGTAAGAAAGCATATTCAGCATACCCTTTTACCCTGTGTAAAAGGTTTTTTTTTCTTAAAAAGGAGGAGAACACGATGAGTAAAAAAACTTTGAGAGTGCTTGCGATTGCGCTTGCAATGTCCACAGTCAGCATGATGGGTACGGCAAATGTGCTGGCGGAGGAAGCGACAGAGGCGGAGACAGAAGCTGTCTCTGAAGCAGTGGAGGAGGCTTCCGATGAGGATCAGGCTGCGGCGGATGAGGTGGCAGCGCTGATCGATGCGATCTATGTGCAGGAGAGAACGGATGATACTGACGAGCAGTGCGCAGCCGCGAAGGAGGCGTGGGACGCCCTGACGGATGAGCAGAAGGAGCTGGTAGAGGGCGAGAATGCGGATCCGGATTATTTTGGACGTGACACGGGCGACGCTTCCCTGGACGACGCGAGGAACCAGGACGATATTGGAGAGAATGAGCTTCTGGTCGTAAGCTTCGGTACATCCTTTAACGACAGCAGGGCAGAGGACATCAAGGGGATCGAGGACGCGCTGGCGGAGGCTTATCCGGACTGGTCTGTGAGGAGGGCGTTTACCGCTCAGATTATCATCAACCATGTACAGGCACGCGACGGCGAGGTGATTGACAATGTGGAGCAGGCGCTGGAGCGCGCGGCCGAGAACGGCGTGAAGAATCTTGTGATCCAGCCGACGCATCTGATGCATGGCGCGGAATACGACGAACTGATGGACGCGGTCGCAGAGTATGAGGATCAGTTCGAGTCTGTTGCAGTTGCGGAGCCGCTGCTCGGCGAGGTTGGCGACGACGCTACTGTGGTCAATGAGGACAAGGCAGCGGTTGCGGAGGCAGTAGGCGCGGCGGCAGTAGAGAGCTCGGAGTATGACAGCCTTGAAGCTGCGGCAGAGGACGGCACCGCGATCGTACTGATGGGGCATGGAACCTCCCACACCGCGAAGGTATCCTACAGCCAGATGCAGACGCAGATGGAAGATCTGGGCTATGAGAATGTGTTTATCGGAACCGTAGAGGGCGAGCCGGAGGAGACGGCGTGCGAGGAAGTGATCGCGGCGATCTCTGAGGCGGGCTATACAAAGGTTATCCTCCGTCCTCTGATGGTAGTGGCAGGCGACCACGCGAACAACGACATGGCGGGCGAGGATGAGGATTCCTGGCTGAGCATGTTCACGGCGTCCGGGCTGTTTGAGAGCATAGAAACACAGATCGAAGGCCTTGGCAGGATCGATGCGATTCAGGAAATCTATGTAGAGCACACCGCTGCGGCGATTGAGTCACTGGAAGCGGCAGAGTAAATATACGGAAAGTCCTTTTGCCCGGTGTGAAGGGACTTTCTTTTTCAATATTGGAGAAGAACAAAATGAAGAAAAACAAAATGAAGAAAAAAACATTAAGAGTGCTTGCGATTGCGCTTGCAATGTCCACAGTCAGCATGATGGGTACGGCAA
>JAJQIE010000019.1 GCA_021199395.1 Lachnospiraceae bacterium
GCACAGCGATGGAGAAGGAATGTGACATGGTGATTGCGGACTTTTACCGCGTGACGGGAAAGAGGCTTTCACAGAAGGGCGATATTGACGCGGATCATCTCATGGACCGCATGGAATTTGCCTCCTTCATGATCGAGAATCCGGCGGATTATTATTATGGCGTACTCTGGAACAAGCTGTTTCGCCGGTCGATTATCGAGGAGCATCAGATTCGGATGGATGAGGAGATAGACTGGTGTGAGGATTTCCTGTTTAATCTGGAATACATCCGGTACGCAGAGACATTTTTCGCGGTACAGGCGCCTGTCTATTACTATATGAAGCGCAGGGGCAGCCTGGTTACGCAGGGCGTCAGCATCAGTAATACGATTAAAATGAAGACTACGGTATTTGATTATTACAATTCATTTTACCGGGATCTCTATGAAGAAGATTACAGCGAAGTAAAACAGAAGGTGCGTATGTTTCTGATCAGCACGGCTATGGATGGGCTGGTTATGCCGACTCTGGCACCGGGGAGCTCAAAGCTGGGGGAAGAACGGGTGAAGCTGGCGGGAACGTCGGTCAGCGAGACGGATGGTATTCTGACGGATCTGTATTATTTCCGCAAGCTTCTGGAATATTATCTTGGACTTGGCGCGACTCTGAAGAAAATCACGCTGGATGAAGCGCTGCTGTTGCTGCTTTTTGAAGGAGTCCGGCGGTTTGAGAGCCGGAAGGAGATCGCGGAGCTGGCCGGAATCAGCGGGCAGAGGACCTCGCGTGCGCTGCAGCGGCTGAAAAAAGGAAAGCTGATTGAATTTGAAATGGATCCGGAAGGACGGATCTCAGTGGAGGTTCTGGAAAAAGCGAAGGAGTGCACAGAGGAAATTGACCATGCGGTAGAAGAATGGAAAAGAGCGTGCATGAACGGCTTTTCCGGGGAGGACGAGGAATTTATTCGGAGATCCGCGGTGAGAGCAAATGAAAATGTGCGGAAAAAGCTTACAAAAGTATCTTACACAGCCGCCATCAGCGTCGATTCTGTGACAGGCACGGCAGGAAAACTGGCGTCAAGAAAGGCTTCGAAAAATACGGACGCAATAAAGGGAATGACAAAGCGGAACGCATAAGGTAAAGCGGACAGGACGCGGCAAAGTGGAATGCATAAAGCAAAGCGGACGAAACACGGCAGAATGAGAGGTTCGGGATTCGCACCATATACGATGACCAGGGGAGAAAACTGCCCCTGGTCATATTTATAATACCTTATTCAGAAAATCAATCGTGCGGGGCTCCTTTGGATTCAGCAGGACCTCCTGAGGCGTGCCTTCCTCTACGATGTAGCCTCCGTCCATGAACAGGACCCGGTCGGCCACCTCGCGGGCAAAGCCCATTTCATGGGTAACGATTACCATTGTCATACCGTCCGCCGCGAGCTGCTTCATGACCTGCAGCACCTCTCCGACCATCTCCGGGTCAAGCGCGCTGGTCGGCTCGTCAAACAGCATGATATCCGGATCCATACAGAGGGCGCGGGCAATCGCGACACGCTGCTTCTGACCGCCGGAAAGCTGGTTCGGATAGGCGTCAGCCTTATCCTCCATGCCGACCTTTCTGAGCATTTTCATGGCGCGCTCTCTGGCTTCCTCTTTTGACGCTTTTTTCAGGTCTACCGGCGCCAGCGTCAGATTTCGCGTGACGTCCATGTGCGGGAACAGATTGAAATGCTGGAACACCATACCGATGTTTTCACGTACCCTGTTGATATCAGTCTTTTTGTCTGTCAGATCCATGCCGTCGATAACCACCTCGCCGCCCGTGATGTCCTCCAGATTGTTCAGACAGCGAAGGAAGGTGGATTTTCCGCTGCCGGAGGGACCGATGACAACGACTACCTCGCCTTCATAGACGTCCGTGGAGATGTCCTTCAGGACTTCCAGTTTTTTAAAATTCTTCTTCAGATGGGATACATGAATCTTGATGTTTTTATTCTCTGCCAACGTTCAGCCTCCTCTCCAGCACTCTTGACGATATTGTCAGGATCTCAATGATAATCAGGTACATGATGGCGACAATTCCCCATGTCTGAAAGGACATGAAGGTATTTGCCACTACATTTTTCGCTGTGTTTACCAGCTCCGGGAAACCGATGACAGACAGGATAGAGGTATCCTTCAGCGTGATGATGAACTGATTGATAATGCTGGGAATCATTGTGCGGATCGCCTGCGGCATGACGACGCGGTACATGGCGCGCCACCAGGGAAGTCCCAGGCTTCTTGCCGCCTCCATCTGACCTTTGTCGACCGACTGAATGCCGGCCCGGATGATTTCCGCCATATAAGCGCCGCAGTTCAGCGCCAGGCAGATAGTACCGGCCTGCAGGGCGGACAGGGTAAACGGAATGCCTAGTATATTTTTCATGGCGTATGGAACGCCGAAATAGACGAAATAAGCGAGAACAAGCAGCGGCACGCCCCGAATCGCGTCTACAAAGACCCGGTCGACGGCACGGCAGACTTTGTTTTTCATAACGCCAAGGATTCCGAAAAAGATGCCGAGGATGCAGGCAAAAAACAGGCCGCAAAGTGCGAGCAGCACGGTTTGTCCCATGGCTCTCAGGAGAAGCTGGCCATATTGTGTGATAATCCGAACCATGAAGAACTCCTTTCAGATTATGGTTTCGCCTGCGTGGCAGGCATGTGGATTTTGAAAAAAGCAGCCGCCAAACCCAGGATGGATTTGACGGCAACCCATTCATTCTTTCGTAACGGGCAAAAGCCGATTGGCTTTATGGAAATTCATCGACAGCTTTACTCTGTAACAGCCTCCGTCTCAGCTTCCGTTTCGACCTCTGTCTCAGCCTCTCCGTCTGCCAGCATGGACGCTTCCGCGGTAGCTGCAGCATCCTCGCCGAGATATTCAGCGATGATTTCCGCGTAGGTGCCATTCTCTACGATATTGGCAAGACCTGCGTTGAACATATCAAGAAGCTCCTGGCTGTCCTCTGAGAAGATAGCGAAGCCATACGGAGAACCTTCGTTCTCAGTGTCATACAGAATGGTCAGAGCCAGATCGCCGTCCTGAATAGAAGCAGCCATGATCGGCGTATCCTCGAAGCAGGCTACCACCTGTCCGCCGAGGACTGCCTGGTACATTGTCGGTGAATCTTCATAATAAGTAATCTCAAAGCCGTATTCTTCCTGAAGGCTTTCCGCATAGGTAGCGCCCTGCGTACCGGTCTTAACGCCTACGGTCAGTCCATCCAGATCCGCAAAGCCTGTGATCTCGGAATCAGCAGCGACTGTCATAGACTGCGTTGCGTTGTAGTAGCCGTCTGAGAAAGTCCAGCCGCTCTCCTTGCGCTCGTCAGTGATGGACGCGCCTGCGATCATGCCGTCCGCCTGGCCTGCCTGGCACGCTGCGATTGCGGAATCCCAGCCGAGGGAATTCAGCTCATATTCAAACCCCTGATCCTCCGCAATCGCGGCAAGAAGATCTACATCAATACCTACAAAATCACCGTTGTCATCGGTGTACTCAAACGGCTTGAATACCGTATCCGTCGCGACAACCCATACCTTGCCATCCTCGGCCTCATCGGCCATTACCGGAACCGCCATGCATCCTGCAAGCATAGCTGCCGCGAGTACAAAAGACAATTGCTTTCTCATAATTGCAACACTCCTTTTCTCTTATAAAATTTGTTAATGGAAAAATAATTATGAAAAAAGACGCAGCTAACTAAAGCTGACGCCCTTGTCACTTTGTACATTTTAGCACCACACAATTATTCTGTCAACGGCTAATGTGCTACATTTGAGCGGACTTATAGCGCTGCATCCGGGCAGGCTCAGCTCCTGTATGGGCGCATTTCCTCAGACGGAATGATTCATTTCTTCCGCTGCAGGCGCTTGATAAGAGGGCGGCTTTGTGATAAGCTTTAAACGCCAGAAGCGTGTTGGAGCATCGGTCGGAAAGGATACAGGAATTATGGCGAAACGCAATGCCCGGAATACACGGAGCCGGATTGTCCAGGCTGCCTGGGAATTATTTTATGAAAATGGCTATGACGCAACCACGGTGGATGAGATCGTGGAGCGCTCCGGCACCTCAAAAG
>JAJQIE010000185.1 GCA_021199395.1 Lachnospiraceae bacterium
GGCAGACATACCGATCGGAAGTGAAAAGCTGATTTATCTGCCATTCCTGATGGGGGAGCGCACGCCGCATATGGATCCACTGTACCGGGGCGCTTTCCTGGGGCTGAATACCGTTCACACACAGGCGCATATGCTTCGCGCCATTATGGAAGGCGTTGGCTATTGCCTGGCTGACTGCAACAATCTTTTAAAGGAGCAGGGGATTGAAGTGACGTCGCTCAGGGGCTGCGGGGGCGGTATGAGAAGCATCGTATACCGGCAGATCCTGGCCGCGCTTTTCCGCTGTGATATCCATACACTGCAGGGCGAGCAGGGAGCCGCCTACGGAGCAGCCATTCTGGCCGGCGTAGGGACGGAGCTGTATCCCTCTGTACGGGAAGCCTGCGCTCAGTTTGTAAAAGAAAAAGATACGGTGGGCTACACGGAAGCGGATGCTCTGCTTTATGAAAAATATCACGCGTTATATGACCGGATGTATCTGTCTTTGAGAGAAAACTTTACGGAACTTGCCGGTATTTGACTGGAGGTGTGGCTATGGCATTTATGCGCACGGATGATATCTGGAAGGAACTGAAAGAAGCTCTTTCTTCCGTCACGGAGGAGGAAGCGCATACGCTGTCGGAGCTGCTGCTGCGGGCGGACAGGGTATTCTGCGATGGGCTGGGAAGAAGCGGCCTGTACTGCAAGGCGTTTGCCATGCGCCTGGTTCATCTCGGTATTGATTGTTTTTTTTGTGGGCGATGTAGAGACGCCGCCGATTGGGAGCGGGGATGTTCTGCTGATCTGCAGTGGCTCAGGAAAGTCGCAGATGCTGATCTCACACGCGAAAAAGGCGGCGGAGAATGGCGCAAAGGTGGTATTGATCAGCTGCAGCCGCAGTACGCCGCTTGGAGAGCTGGCTGACTGGCAGGTTATCCTGTCGGCGCTTCAAAAGGATGTGGAAGGAGAGCAGAGGGAGCAGAAATCCATTCTGCCGATGGGTTCTCAGTTTGAACTGGCGTCAGCTCTGTTTTTTGAGAATCTTGTTCTGGAGATGATGCAGGAGAAGCATGAGACGAACGAAACGATGTTCCGCAGACATGCGAATCTGGAGTGATCATAGTTACGGTTTATCTGCAAGGAGGAGAGGACAGGAATATGGTAAATCTTGGATTAAACACATGGCTTTGGGCCAATAAATTTGAGAAAAAGCATCTTTTCTGTATTGATAAGGCATATGAGCTCGGCGCGGAGGCGATCGATTTTTCCGTAAACGATCCGTTTGGCTTTCCGACGAAGGACGTAGCGCAGAGGGTAAAGCAATACGATATGGAAGTGATCGTGACTACGGCGATGCCCGCGGACTGCAACGCGATTTCGCCGGATCCTGAGGAACGGGAAAAGGCGCTGGATTATATGAAAAAGCTCCTGGATATCGCGGGAGAGCTGGGATCCGGGATTGTAGGCGGCGTAAATTATGTCGGGTCAGGATACCATACGGGAAAGCCGAGGACACAGCAGGAGATCGAGTGGGATGTAGAATACCTGCGGGCGGCTTCGGAATATGCCTCCCAGTATGGAGTCGATATCGCCCTGGAAGCGGTGAAGCGCTTTGAAACACATTTTGTGAATACTGCCGCGCAGGCAATGGAGCTGATCCGACTGGCTGACAGGCCGAACCTGAAGGTGCATCTGGATACCTTCCATATGAATATTGAGGAAGCGGATTTTGCGGAAGCAATCGAATCCTGCGGAGAAAAGCTGGCGTATATGCACCTGATCGACAGCAACCGCGGAGCTCCGGGGATGGGACATGTACCCTGGGTGGAGGTCTTCCGGGCGCTGAAGAAAATCGGTTATGAGGGAGTCGGCTGTATAGAAACCTTTAATCCGGAGACGCTGGAGGAGACCTGCTCCCTGACCTACCTGAACAGAAAGTTCGCAGATACGCCGGAGGAGCTGGCAAAGCAGGGACTGACTTACCTGAAAGCGGTAAGGACAATGGTTTACGGAGCATGAGAATGGTTCAAACTGGAGGATTCCAGAGAACATAGAAAAACATTTTAAAGGAGGTTACAGAAAATGAAAAAAAGAACAATGGTGTATGCGCTGGGATGCGCGATGGCTGTGTCGCTTATGGCGGGGACTCTTACCGCATCGGCAGAGGGTCTGAAATTTGGCTATACCTACTGGGCAGCGTCAGATTTCTTCTCTACGATCGGTGATACGCTGACAGAGCTGGCTGAGGAGAACGGGGATGAGGTTATCATCGTGGATGCGCAGCAGGATCAGGCTACGCAGATCAGCATTATCGAGGACTTCATTACACAGGGCGTTTCCGCAGTATTTCTGAACCCGGTAGACCGTGACGGTATTCTGCCGGCACTGGAGCTGCTGAACGAAGCAGGAATCCCGATCGTCAATGTAGACACGGCAGTTGCGGATATTGACCTGGTAGATTCCTATGTTGCTTCCGATAACTATGGAGCTGGCGTACTCTGCGCAGAGAAGCTGATTGAGCTTTGCCCGGACGGAGGCGAGATCGCAATCCTGGACTATCCGGCAAACTCTGCCTGCCTGGATCGTGTAGAAGGCTTTACAGATACGATCGCAGATTATGATTTCACGATCGTAGCACAGCAGGATGCGGAAGGAAAGCCGGATCCGGGTCTTGAAAAGACACAGGATATCCTTCAGGCAAATCCGGATATCGTAGCGGTATTCGGCTGCAACGACCAGTGCGCACAGGGTGCTTATGCTGCAATCACAGAAGCTGGATCTGATGCGATCGTGCTTGGTGTTGACGGTTCTCCGGAAGGCAAGGAGTATATCGCTGAGGGCGGCGCGTTTGTAGCGACGGCTGCACAGTCTCCTAAGACGATTGGCCAGTATTCCATGGAAACAGCTTACGCAATCCTGAACGGTGAAGAGTATGAGACCGAGATCGCGGTTGAGACCTTTATCATTGACGCAAGCAATGTAGAAGACTATCTGGATGGATGGCAGTAAACCTTTGATTTGAACAGTTCTGGATATTGACCTGTTCTGATCATCCGCGCAGGCGCAGCCTGTGCGGATTGATAAGGAAATCGTTACATCCACAGCGTAGCTGTGGATGTAACGAAAAGCGGTTTAAGGAGGAATCCGGTTTGAGCATCTTATTGGAAATGAAAGGGATTAGCAAATCATTTAACGGAGTCCCGGCTCTGCAGAATGTGCAGCTTGAATTAAAGCGGGGAGAGGTGCATGCGCTGCTCGGCGAAAATGGAGCCGGCAAATCTACCCTCATTAAAATTCTTGGCGGCATTTATACGAAGGATGCGGGAGAGATTATAATAGAAGGCAGACAGGTGTCGATTTCGGGAGTAAAAGATGCTCGGAAAAATGGCATCAGCATCATTCATCAGGAGCTTATGATGCTGCCTCAGATGACGATCTATGAAAATGTCTTTCTCGGCGAGGAAATCCGTAAAAACGGATTTATCGACAAGGGTGAGATGATCAGAAAGACGCGGGAAATGATGGAATTTTTCTCTCTGGATCTGGATCCGACAGAGAAGCTGGGAAATCTTCCGATCGCGCAGCAGCAGATCATTGAGATTATACGGGCGATTTCTTTCGGAGAGCAGATTATTGTCATGGACGAGCCGACCTCGTCGTTGTCCGAAAAAGAGGTAGATTTTCTGTTTTCCGCGATTCGCCGACTGAAAAAAGAAAACGTTGGTATCATTTATATTTCTCACAGGATGTCGGAGCTGGACGAGATTGCGGATCGGGTAACGGTCATGCGCGACGGCTGTTATGTGTCGACGGACGAGGTAAAGTCTGTCACGAGAGATGAACTGATTACGAAAATGGTAGGCCGGACACTCGGCGATTATTATGTACATACGCATACGCCATCGGATGAGGTGGTAATGCGGGTGAAGGACTACAGTGATGAGGAGAAACGGGTAAAGCAGGCGTCGTTTGAGCTGCGCAGAGGCGAGGTTCTCGGATTCGCCGGGCTGGTCGGAGCCGGTAGAAGCGAGCTGATGGGCTGTATTTTTGGCGTGACAAAAAAGACGTCCGGAGAGCTGGAGCTGGAAGGAAAGAAAACAACGATTAACAGTGTAAAAG
>JAJQIE010000183.1 GCA_021199395.1 Lachnospiraceae bacterium
TGTAAAGTTCCTGAATGAAGAGGAGGAGCCGATTATCCGTTCCGCGACTGTGTATGTGGTAGAGGGCGAGCTGTCGGAGCAGGAGCTTGAAGCAGTCAAAAATCACTGCATCAATCCGGTGGACTCCCGTGAGGCCGGTTTTACGAAGCCGGAGACGCTGGTGACGCAGTTTGAGGAGCCGGCGGATATCGCTGTATTTGACGGTTTTATCAGAATGGATGAGACGACGCTGAAAACACTGTATGATTCGTTGAATCTGGCGATGACATTCCGCGATTTTCTGCATATTCAGAATTATTTTAAAAATGACGAGCGCCGTGACCCGACGGTGACAGAGGTTCGTGTGCTGGATACCTACTGGTCAGACCATTGCCGCCACACGACGTTTTCTACTGAGCTGAAGGATGTGACCTTTGAGGACGGCTATTATCGTGCGCCGATTGAAAAGACCTATGAGCAGTACCTTGCGGACCGCAGAGAGATTTTCGCTGACCGTACGGACAAGTTCCCCTGCCTGATGGATCTGGCTCTGCTGGCGATGCGCAAGCTGAAAAGAGAGGGCAAATTGAACGATCAGGAGGAGTCGGACGAGATCAATGCATGCAGTATTGTCGTTCCGGTTGAGATTGAATATTCGGCTGAACGACGTGAATTGGAGAATCCTGCCATGCCAAATCGCGTCGAAGACGCGATGGCAGGGTCTGCGTCGTCCACCCGCGGTGCGGCTGAACGACGTGTGGAGGAGTGGCTTGTAAACTTTAAAAATGAGACGCATAATCATCCGACTGAGATTGAGCCGTTCGGCGGCGCGGCGACCTGTCTGGGCGGCGCGATCCGCGATCCGCTCTCCGGGCGCACCTATGTCTATCAGGCGATGCGTGTGACCGGCGCGGCAGATCCGACGGTGCCGGCGGCGCAGACCCTGAAAGGCAAGCTTCCGCAGAAAAAGCTGGTGCGTGAGGCGGCGCATGGCTACAGCTCCTATGGCAATCAGATTGGTCTTGCGACCGGCTATGTAAAAGAGGTTTATCATCCGAATTACGTGGCGAAGCGTATGGAGATCGGGGCGGTGATGGCCGCGGCGCCGAGAAGCGCGGTCATCCGCGAAACCTCTGATCCGGGCGACGTCATTATCCTCCTCGGAGGACGGACGGGACGCGACGGTATCGGCGGCGCGACCGGTTCCTCCAAGGTGCACACGGAGGCTTCCATAGAAGTCTGCGGCGCTGAGGTGCAGAAAGGAAACGCGCCGACCGAGCGGAAGCTGCAGCGCCTGTTCCGCCGTCCTGAGGTCAGCCGCCTGATAAAGAAGTGTAATGATTTTGGCGCGGGCGGCGTGTCTGTGGCGATCGGTGAGCTGGCGGACGGGTTGCGCATTAATCTGGATAAGGTTCCGAAAAAATACGCTGGCCTGGATGGCACGGAGATCGCGATTTCCGAATCGCAGGAGCGCATGGCGGTAGTCGTAGATCCGAAGGATGCGGCGGAATTTATGCGCTATGCCGCGGAGGAAAATCTGGAATCCACAGAGGTCGCGGTGGTGACGGAGGAGCCAAGGCTTTGTCTGCTGTGGAGAGGAAAAGAAATTGTAAATATATCAAGGGCATTTCTGGATACGAACGGAGCGCATCAGGAGACCAGTGTTGTAGTCGAGATGCCGTCGGAGTCAGAAAAATATTTTGTCCGCGAGGACGTAGACGATGTCCGCAAAAAATGGCTGGATACCCTCGCCGGTCTGAATTGCTGTTCTCAGAAAGGGCTTGTGGAGATGTTTGACAGCTCTATCGGTGCTGGCTCGGTAACGATGCCCTACGGCGGGAAATATCAGATGACCGAGACACAGGCTATGATAGGAAAGCTTCCGGTCCTTGACGGCAGGACAGACACCGTGACGATGATGAGCTATGGCTTTGACCCGTATCTGTCTAGCTGGAGCCCCTATCACGGAGCGATTTACGCTGTGACCGAATCCATCGCGAGAATTGTGGCAAACGGCGGCGAGGCTGATAAGATCCGATTTACCTTTCAGGAATATTTCCGCCGTATGACCGAAGATCCTAAGCGCTGGAGCCAGCCGTTCGCGGCGCTTCTGGGCGCGTATGACGCACAGCTCGGATACGGACTGCCGGCGATCGGCGGCAAGGACAGCATGTCCGGCTCCTTCAATGTGGCGGAAGCGGGCGCTTCCGGGAATGAAAACCGTGAAATAGACGTTCCGCCTACTCTGGTATCGTTTGCGGTCGATGTGGCGAGCGATCGGACGATTATCACGCCGGAGCTGAAGCGGGTTGGCAGCAGGCTGGTTTTGCTCCGGATCGAAAAGGATGAATATGACCTGCCGGAATATCAGCAGGTTCTTGAGCAGTACCGGAGGTTCCATCAGGATATCAAGGCGGGTAATATCATTTCCGCTTATGCGCTCGACGGCAATGGGCTTGCCGCGGCGCTTTCGAAGATGGCATTTGGCAACGGGTTCGGATTCCGGATTGAGCACAGCGTGGACGCCCGTGATCTCTTTACCGCGGGATTCGGGGATATCGTTGCGGAGGTGCCGGATGGAATGGTTGGAAATCTGGCGATCACCTACACGGTTATCGGCGAGGTGACGGATACCGGCAGCTTCGAGTATCAGGATGTAAAGCTTTCGATGGACGAAGCATATCGGGCGTGGACGGGCACGCTGGAGAAGGTCTTTAAGACGGAGTCCGGAATCCCGACTGTCGGCGGCGGGCTGGATATTGACGGAAATCCGGCGGACGGTCCGAGAAGCTATTTCTTTGCCGGGAGAAAGGACTCTGGCGGAAGATTCAACGAGCAGGGCGTATGGCAGGCGGAGCCGGATCGCATCTATGTCTGCAAAAATAAGGTCGCAAAACCGCGCGTCTTCATTCCGGTATTTGCGGGGACGAATTGCGAGTACGACAGCAAAAAGGCATTTGAGCGCGCGGGCGCGGAGGCAGACGTGCAGGTGTTCCGCAATCTCAGCGCGCAGGACATCCGGGAATCCGTGGATGTATTTGAAAAAGCGATCAGCCAGGCGCAGATCATCATGTTTCCGGGTGGTTTTTCGGCAGGTGATGAGCCGGATGGCTCCGCAAAATTCTTTGCGACCGCATTCCAGAACGCGAAGCTCAGGGAGGCGGTGATGAAGCTTCTGAATGAACGGGACGGACTGGCGCTCGGTATCTGCAATGGCTTCCAGGCACTGATCAAGCTGGGACTGGTACCAAACGGTGAGATTACCGGACAGACCGCGACCTCGCCGACTCTGACGTTCAATACCATCGGCAGACACATCTCAAAGATGGTTTATACAAAGGTGGTCAGCAACAAATCTCCGTGGCTGGCGCAGGCGAAGCTTGGCGGCGTATATACAAATCCGGCTTCCCACGGTGAGGGACGCTTTGTAGCCAGCAAGGAATGGCTGCTTCGCCTGTTCGGCAACGGCCAGGTGGCGACCCGGTATTGTGATATCAATGGCAACATAGACGTGAGCGATGAAATGTGGAATGTCAACGGCTCTTATTTTGCAATCGAAGGAATTACCAGCCCGGATGGCAGGGTGTTTGGCAAGATGGCGCATGCGGAGCGGCGCGGAGAGTCCGTGGCTGTTAATATTTATGGCGAACAGGATCTGAAGATTTTTGAGTCAGGTGTAGAGTACTTTAGATAATGAAAAAGAGAATAAAGGCGGACAGCGTTGATGAGCTGTTTGAAATCGTAAAAGCCGTTCAGAATGGGGAAGAGCCGGAGGCTTACGCGAAGCGCAAAGCGGCAGAGGAAAGACATAAAGCTGAGACTGAGAAGCGCAGAGCGGAAGAGAAAAGACGTAAAGCCGAGGCCGAAAAACGCAGAGCGAAAGAGGAAAAAAGCAAAGCTGAGGCTGAGAAACGCAGGGCGAAAGAGGAAAAAAGCAAAGCTGAAGCCGGGAAACGCAGGGCGAAAGAAGAAAAAAGCAAAGCGGCAGAGGAAAGATCAGCAGCAAAAAAGGCAGCGGGGGATAAGACCGCTGCCCGTTCTGCGGTGCGCCTGGCGGCGCACGTTTCTAACCGGTGAAAGTCCGGAATCCGCCCG
>JAJQIE010000120.1 GCA_021199395.1 Lachnospiraceae bacterium
GACAAAGGAAGAAAATAATGTCATTACAGGTAAAATAGAAAAGGGAATGTGTTTAAAAGCCGGAGAAATGGATGCGAAGCAGCATTTTACACAGCCGCCTGCGCATTATACAGAAGCTTCGCTGGTACGCACTCTTGAGGAGCAGGGAATCGGACGGCCAAGCACCTATGCTCCGACCATCACCACGATTATCGCCAGAAGATATGTCGCCAAAGAAAACAAAAATCTCTATATGACGGAGCTCGGTGAGATTGTCAACCATATTATGAAAGAGGCTTTTCCTGTAATCGTAGATGTGAATTTTACCGCGAATATGGAATCCCTGCTGGATTCAATCGGCGAGGGTAAGACGAACTGGAAAACAGTTGTTGAAAATTTTTATCCGGATCTGGATGAAGCTGTAAAAAAAGCGGAGGAGACGCTGGAAAAAGTAACGATCGAGGATGAGGTTACAGATGTCGTCTGTGAGGAGTGCGGCCGCAATATGGTAATAAAATACGGTCCCCATGGAAGATTCCTTGCCTGTCCGGGATTTCCGGATTGCCGTAATACAAAACCATACCTGGAAAAAACAGGCGTATCCTGTCCGCTGTGTGGTAAGGACATTGTGATTCGAAAAACGAAAAAGGGACGCAGGTATTTTGGATGTGAGAATGCTCCGGAATGCGAGTTTATGTCATGGGCGAAGCCGGTGAAGGAACGCTGTCCGCAGTGCGGGGGATATATGGTAGAAAAGGGAAATCGCGTGGTATGCGCGGACAAAGCCTGCGGATATGTCTGTGCGAAAGCTGTAGAGTAAAACGCCTCGTATGTATTCTGTAAACACTCTCGTATTTCGCTCTGTCTCCGGGGCGGATCAGAGCGAAAATTCACCTAAATATATGTTAAATTCGGAAATTTTGTGTTGATTTTCTGAAAACTAAATGTTATTATAAAAAATAAAACGTACATGTGTGGTGTCTGCCGTTTCAGACGCAGGTGACTGGAGAAGACGTGAGTGCAGAGGAGGTACGGGATGAGTGTACAATTGTTAGATAAAACCAGAAAAATCAATCAATTGCTGCATAATAACAACACCAGCAAAGTAGTTTTCAATGACATCTGTGATGTACTTACCGGGATTTTGGACTCAAATATACTGGTGATCAGCCGGAAAGGAAAGGTTCTTGGCGTTGGCTTGTGCGATGGCGTAGAAGAGATCAGAGAGCTGATCGTAGACAGAGTCGGAGGATTTATTGATCCGATGCTGAATGAGCGTCTTCTGGGTGTCCTTTCTACAAAAGAAAATGTGAATCTGGAGACTCTTGGGTTTGTCGGTGAGAATGTCAGGCAGTATCAGGCGATCATCAATCCAATCGATATCGCCGGTGAACGGCTTGGCACTGTATTTATGTATAAAAATGACGGACAGTATGATATTGATGATATTATTCTCAGCGAATATGGCACGACCGTGGTAGGGCTTGAAATGATGCGCTCAGTCAATGAAGAGAACGCTGAGGAAAACCGCAAGGTTCAGATTGTAAAATCCGCTATCAGTACGCTGTCTTTTTCAGAGCTGGAGGCGCTTATTCATATTTTTGATGAGCTGGACGGCACGGAGGGAATTCTGGTAGCCAGCAAAATTGCGGATCGTGTTGGAATTACGCGCTCTGTGATCGTAAACGCGCTCAGAAAGTTCGAAAGCGCCGGTGTCATTGAGTCGAGATCCTCCGGCATGAAGGGCACTTATATCAAGGTTTTAAACGACGTGGTATTTGACGAGCTTGAAGAGATCAAGAAAAGCAAAAATCTGTAATCATTCTGCATTCTGCGCGAATACTTCCGGAAGCTTCTGCAAATGTGGCCGTTCAAAGCTGTCCCTGAGGGGGTGCATTTGAATGGCTTCTTTTTTTGCTTTTTTTCAAAAAAATGGAATTATTAAGAAAATATGAGATAAAAAGAGAATAAATGAGGATATCGGATAATAAAACCTGTTTTACAGGTTTAATGGAAGTTGCATAATCAGCCTGTTTTAACTAATATAAGGATGTTCGTTAGCACTCGAACTAAATGAGTGCTAATAAAAATAGAGGTAACAACCATCTAAGGAGGAATCAAATATGAAATTAGTACCGTTAGGGGATCGAGTTGTACTGAAGCAGAAGGAAGCGGAAGAAACTACGAAGTCTGGTATTATTCTGACCAGCAAGACACAGGAAAAACCGCAGGAGGCGGAAGTGGTTTCTGTCGGACCTGGCGGAATGATCGACGGCAAGGAAGTACAGATGACTGTGAAAGCCGGAGATAAGGTGATCTATTCCAAGTACGCGGGAAATGAAGTAAAGCTTGGAGAAGAAGAGTTCATCATTGTAAAACAGAGCGATATTCTGGCAGTAGTCGAGGACTGAGATACGGCGGATAAAATGGCTTTGAGCTGAGATATTTGCAGACTGGAATACCGTAATAAAGCGATGAATGTCGTTTACCATAAAATAATAGGAGGCATATAGCAATGGCAAAGGAAATTAAATACGGCGCGGACGCGAGAGCAGCGCTGGAGACTGGAGTTAATAAACTGGCAGATACCGTTCGCGTGACGCTTGGACCTAAGGGCAGAAATGTTGTTCTGGATAAGCAGTATGGTTCACCGCTCATCACAAATGATGGCGTGACAATTGCAAAAGAGATCGAGCTGGAGGATTCTTTCGAGAACATGGGAGCACAGCTGATCAAAGAGGTGGCTTCTAAGACGAATGACGTAGCAGGCGACGGCACCACAACCGCTACGGTTCTTGCACAGTCTATGGTACATGAGGGGCTGAAGAATATCGCGGCCGGCGCGAATCCGATCGTCCTCAGAAAAGGTATGAAGAAGGCTACGGACGCTGCTGTCGATGCGATCAAGGGCATGAGCCAGATGGTAAACGGCAAGGAGCAGATCACGAGAGTCGCAGCTGTTTCCTCCGGAGATGAGACTGTGGGCGAGCTGGTAGCGGACGCTATGGAGAAGGTTTCCAAGGATGGCGTTATCACGATCGAGGAATCCAAAACCATGCAGACGGAGCTGGATCTCGTAGAAGGAATGCAGTTTGACAGAGGATATATTTCCGCATATATGGCTACGGATACAGAGAAAATGGAAGCGGTTCTGGAGGATCCGATGATCCTGATCACGGACAAGAAGATCAGCAATATTCAGGAGATCCTGCCGCTGCTGGAGCAGATCGTACAGTCTGGCCGCAAGCTTCTGATCATCGCTGAAGACATCGAGGGCGAAGCTCTGACGACCCTGATCGTGAATAAGCTGCGTGGTACCTTCCAGGTAGTTGGCGTAAAGGCGCCGGGCTATGGCGACAGAAGAAAAGAGATGCTTCAGGATATCGCAATTCTGACCGGCGGTCAGGTGATTTCCGAGGAAGTAGGCATTGAGCTGAAGGACGCTACGATGGATATGCTTGGCCGTGCAAAATCTGTAAAGGTTCAGAAAGAGAACACGGTTATTGTAGACGGCCTTGGCGATAAGGATGCGATTAAGGCAAGAGTTTCTCAGATTCGTTCTCAGATTGAGGAGACCACATCTGATTTCGACAGAGAGAAGCTTCAGGAGCGTCTTGCGAAGCTGGCAGGCGGCGTAGCGGTAATCCGTGTCGGAGCTGCTACCGAGACTGAAATGAAGGAAGCAAAGCTTCGTATGGAGGATGCGCTGGCAGCTACCAAAGCAGCCGTAGAGGAAGGCATTATCGCAGGCGGCGGATCCGCATATGTACACGCGGCTAAGGAAGTAGAGAAGCTCGCGGCAGGTCTGGAGGGCGACGAGAAGACCGGTGCAAATATCATCCTGAAGGCTCTGGAATCCCCGCTGTATTTCATCGCTCAGAACGCTGGCCTTGAGGGCTCTGTGATTGTAAACAAGGTACGTGAATCCGAGGTCGGCACGGGCTTTGACGCATATAAAGAAACCTATGTAGACATGGTAGAGGCTGGTATTCTTGATCAGGTAAAGGTGACAACAAGCGCTATGAAGAACGCGAACAGAGTTCCTGCAACCCTGCATACAACGCAAGCGGTAGACCGGACGATCAAAGAGA
>JAJQIE010000250.1 GCA_021199395.1 Lachnospiraceae bacterium
GTCATGAAGGACTCCTGCGTCTGAAGGAACAGGATGAAAAAAACCATACAGAGTATATGGTAACGCTCAGGACCTGGCTGGATCAGCAGATGAATGCTACCCGGACGGCAAAGGAGCTGTTTATTCACAGAAGTACGCTTCTCTATCGGCTGGACAGGATCAGGGAAATTCTGCATACTGAGCTGGAGGATCCGGAGGAAATCTTTTATCTGGAGTTGTCTTTCCGCCTGATGGAGCAGGAACAGGAAAGAAGTGCCGGGACGAAAAAAATGTAAGAGTGCAAAACAGTTGTGTGAGAAACATGGCAGGAAAGAATCTGCTTGCTATTTCGCTTTTCTTTTGCTATTGTTTACTCAGGACAGTAACGTAAACAGTTACATAATGCAATATGGGGGATTACATTTATGGAGGGGGAAAAGAAACGGTATACGATCGATGATGTTGCGCGTGAGCTTGGCATCAGTAAGACAACGGTTTCCAGGGCGATTTCCGGAAAGGGGAGGATCAGCCAGGCGACGAGGGAGCGGGTGCTTGCCTGCATCGAACGGTTTGATTACCGTCCGAATGTGATCGCGAAGGGGCTGGCGCAGAGCAAAACCTATAATATCGGCCTGCTTTTGCCGGTCGACGATTCAGAGATTGATTTTCCCTTTTTTAAGGAATGTATGAGCGGGATCTGCGAGAAAGCGTCACAGCATAATTATGACGTGATTATTTCGATGGTGGATGGAAAGGATTTTGCGCAGCTGGAGCGCCTGATTTCCAACCGGAAGGTGGATGGCGTGATTGTGACACGGGCGCTGGTAAACTCTGCGGTGAGAACTTATCTGAAGGAAAAGAAGGCGCCGTTTGTGGTAATCGGGACGCCGGAGGCAGAAGAGAAGGGGCTGCTCTGGATCGACAACCAGAACCGTGAGGGCAGCCGTGAGCTGACCGGTATTTTGCTGATGAAGGGCCTGCGCCGCCTCGCTGTGCTGGGCGGCAGCCGCACTCATCTGGTGACGAAGAGCCGCATACAGGGATATGAGGACGCGCACAGGGATTACCACCTGAAAGCGGATGAGGGTCTGATGTTTATGGATATGGACAGCTATGTGAAGATGGCACAGGCGACAGACCAGATCCTGGAATCCGGCGCGGACGGCGTCGTCTGCATGGACCACTACATCACGAACATGCTTTTGGGCTGTCTGCGGGAGCGGGATGTGGAGATTCCGCAGCGCCTCCGGGTGGCGAGCCTTTATGACAGCGCTTTGCTGGAATGTCACAATCCCGCCATTACGAGCCTGCATTTTAATACGAAGAACCTTGGCAGAAACGCCTGCTGCCTTCTTCTGGAACAGCTTGGAGAGTGTGTGAATGGGGAAATCATGCCGCTGAATTATCAGGTCATACTCAGAGAATCCACAAAGTGAAGCTGCAAAGTGAATCTATAAAACAAATCTGCAAAATAATACTACAAAGTAAATCCCCATCCGGTAAAATTCATGACAGTTTCATTTGTCGTATCGCCCAGCCGAAAGCGCAGCGGAACCGCGGGTGCATCCGGAGCGGAAGCCTTTTCGAAATCTGCTGCTTCGGTTAAGAGCTTTGCCTCCTCTGACAGCCATGAGGGTGCAATAGAGGAGAGGTTGGAGTGAACGTAAAAGGAATCCAGCCCCACGCCCACAGCACCGCCGACGTCGTTGACCGCGTCATTTCCTATGAAAAGAGAGCGGCTAAAATCAATCGAATAGTTTGTATTCAGCTGTCGGAAAAATCGCGGATCCGGTTTGGCGACGCCGAAATCCGAGGAGATCAGGATGCTGTCAAAGCAGCGGTCAATATCCAGCATACGCAGCTCGTACCGGGTAAAAATCCGCTGCGCATTGGAAAGCAGCCAGATGTGCTTCCCGGCGTTGCGCAGCCCATCCAGTAGCTCGCGGGTTCCGTCATACAGGCGGATATATTCCGTAGAAAGGATGCGGAAAAACTGTCCGGTGTGGTGAATAAGCTCCAGAGAGGGCGCGACTCCTTTCTGCTCAAAGAGCGCACGGATGATAACTGTGACGTCGATTTCCGGAAATGCCTCATAGGCCTGTCCTCTGCATTGGGCGGTTCTCTCATCCCATGTATGGCGTAGCTCATTCGCAGAATAGCGCGCGCCGTAGTATCCGAAAAAGAGGCTCAGCTTTTCCCAGAGCCGGGGACAGCTCTCGTCCGTATGGATGTCTACCAGAGTCCCATAGAGGTCAAAAATATAATTTTCATAAGTAAGAGGAAGATATGCTGTCATGGTGTCTGCCTTTCATCTTTTTGCATCTTTTTATCATGTTTTTTTCTTTTATGCAACTGTAGTCCACGATCCGGACAGAAAAAATTCAGCCGGATCCATCCTGTCCGCGGGACGATCTGCGGCTGGAAGTATCCGGCTTTCTATCGGAATCTGCTAGGCATAAAACTGAAAAAAGCACGGAAATGGCGGAGGACAAACGATTGCGCATGATTGCTGGGCATGACGGATGATATGGGCAAAATGCACAAAAAAAGTAAGTCAATCCTGTACAAATAGTATAGTTGACATAAAGAAACAGATAGGGTATACTTTTACTATGTGCAAACGGTTTCGCAACAGTTGCGCAATGAACGGGCAATGAAAAACCAAAAGGAGGACAAGTAATATGAAGACAAAGAAGTTGCTTGCGGCGGCGGTTGCTGTCGGCATGACGATGAGCATGGCAGGGGGGGTTGCTTCTGCTGATGAGATCGAGTACGGCGAGGGTACGATTACGATCTGGGTGGCGGATGAGGTTACCTCTTTTACGCAGACAAAGGCTGAGGAATTCCTTGCATCAAACGAGGACTATTCCGGCTATACGGTGACAGTTGAGTCTGTCGGCGAGGGCGATGCGGCAAGCAATATGATTACTGATGTAGAGGCAGGCGCTGATATCTACGGATTCGCGCAGGATCAGATGGCTCGTCTGGTGAGCGCGGGCGCTCTGATGGAGCTGTCTGACACCTATGCGTCATTTGTGGCGGAAAACAATGATTCAGGCGCGGCGAGCGCGGCTATGTCCGGCGAGTCTACTTATGCGTTCCCGCTTACTTCTGACAATGGCTATTTCCTGTACTATGACAGCAGCGTGGTTACAGATCCTTCGACCTTAGAGCAGATCATCGCAGACTGCGAGGCTGCAGGGAAGGGCTTCTATTTTGAGGTTAACAGCGGCTGGTATCAGCCGGCGTTCTTCTTCGCTACCGGCTGTACCGCTACCTATGAGTCCGATGAGACCGGCGCTTTCGTAAGCTCGGATATCACTTATGCTTCGGATGAAGGCGTGGCAGCTCTTAAAAAGATCATCGAAGTGTGCAGTTCTTCCGCATTCTATAATGGTTCTTCTGTAGGAAACGCGACCAACGCTGCTGCAATTGTCAGCGGTACCTGGGATTCCTCAGCGGCACAGGAGCTGTTCGGTGACAACTATGCATGCGCAAAGCTCCCGACCTTCACGGTAGACGACACAGAGTATCAGATGAGCGGATTCGGCGGATTTAAGCTTCTCGGCGTAAAACCGCAGACGGAAGTAGGCAAGGCAGTGATCTGCATGGAGCTTGCTGAGTACCTCACCAGCGGCGAAGTACAGCTTGAGCGCTACAATGAGGTGGGCTGGGGTCCGTCTAATGTAGAGGCACAGGCAGATGAGGCGGTTCAGGCGGATGAGGCTCTTTCCGCACTGGCAGAGCAGCTGGCTTTCACGATTCCGCAGGGTCAGTATCCGGATGATTTCTGGACACTTTCCACATCCTTTGGCGACGACATCATCGCAGGCACCTACAATGACAGCTCAGACGAAGATCTGCTGGCAGCCCTGACGACATTCCAGGAGACGCTGCAGAGCTATGCAGGCTGATGCATTTTCTGATTGAGTACACATAGAGCAGCTATTTACAGGCCGCCTTTTGACGGCCTGTAATCATATGATGTTGGGGACAATATCATCTACGGTAGATGATGCCTACGGATTTCTTTGCACTTCGTGCTTCCGAAATCCTGAAAACATTCGGAATCCGCTCATTTTGGCTAA
>JAJQIE010000014.1 GCA_021199395.1 Lachnospiraceae bacterium
CTATGTCTTCGCCCATGCCACGCAGCAAGTGCGTGGCATGGGTGTGAACAGTAACATATGCCCCCGTGTTCCGCAGCCATTATAATGCCCGGCTTTGCATACTGCATATTTTTTGTATAACATAATAAGAAGGTTCGGAGAACTTTCCTATTATACTATACAAAAATCCGCCTGCCATATCAGCAGACGGATCAAAAAAATCTTTATACCAATTCAAGTACGACTTCCATTGCACCGTCGCCTCTGCGCTGCCCGATCTTTACGATTCTGGTATAACCGCCATTGCGATCCGCATATTTCGGCGCGATCTCATCAAACAGCTTCGCAACAAGGTCGATTTCTTTGGTGTTTTTCTTTCTGCCGGCCACTTCCTTTGGAACCTCTTTCACCGGATACAATACCCTGAGCATCTGACGACGCGCATGCAGACGGCTCGGCTTATCCTTTTTGAGCTGCTTCTCAACTTCATCATAAACGGTGACCCTCTTGCCGTTCTGCACCTCTTTTACACGCTTGCCATCCTTGTCCTTGCGGGCAACCTTAGCGGTAACAGTGACAGTCTCGTAATTGTCTCTCTCTCTGACAGCCAGGGCAATCAGATGCTCCGCGATCCTGCGGACTTCCTTCGCCTTTGCCTCCGTAGTAACGATCTTGCCCTTGTAAATCAGAGCCGTCACCTGATTGCGGAGAAGCGCTTTTCTCTGGTCAGATGGTCTGCTGAGTTTTCTATATCCTGACATTGTAATTCCTCCATTCTTACATATCTCCACGCACTTCGGGCTTACTGGAGATATGTGTATTCATATTCCTGACAATTATTCGTCGCTCGGATTTAATGATAACCCAAGCTCCTTCAGCTTGCTCAATACCTCTTCGAGTGATTTACGTCCAAGGTTGCGAACCTTCATCATATCCTCCGATGTCCGGTTGCACAGCTCCTCGACCGTATTAATACCCGCGCGTTTCAGGCAATTGAACGAACGAACGGAAAGCTCCAGCTCATCGATATTCATTTCGAGCACTTTCTCTTTCTCGTTATCCTCTTTCTCGTTCATGATCTCTACGGACTTCGCATTCTCAGAGAGGTCAATGAAGAGGTCAAGGTGTTCGCTCAGCACCTTTGCCGCAAGGCTGACCGCCTCATCCGGCGCCAGTGTGGCATTCGTATACACATCCAGCGTCAGCTTATCATAGTCTGTCACCTGACCCACACGTGTATCCTCTATCGTGAGATTCACCCGTTCCACCGGCGTGTAGATCGCGTCTACCGCAATCATGCCGATCGGCATATCCTCGCTCTTACCCTTCTCAGCGCTGACATAGCCGCGCCCCTTCGTAATGGTCAGCTCCATAAAAAGCCTGCAATCCGGGCCGCCATTCAGTGTCGCTATGACCTGATCCGGATTCATGATCTCTATATCCTGATCCACCTGAATATCTGCTCCGGTCACTACGCCTTCGCCTTCAAATTCGATGTACGCAATTTTGGCCTCATTCGTCTCACTGGTATTTTTAATAGCCAGCGATTTGATGTTCATGATAATCTCTGTGACATCTTCCTTGACGCCTGGGATAGAACTGAACTCGTGCAGCACGCCTTCGATTTTGACCTGGCTCACAGCAGCGCCCGGCAGGGAGGAAAGCATAATCCTTCTCAGAGAATTGCCAAGCGTCGTCCCGTAGCCCCGCTCAAGCGGCTCAACTACAAATCGCCCAAATCTCTTATCTTCTGACATTTCTGCTATTTCAATTTTAGGCTTGTTAAAATCGAACACTCTATAGCCCCTCCTTTATGGGTTAATTGACTGAGGGTATTTTGTTCTATGCTGCGCACGTATTATTTCGAATACAGCTCGACAATAAGCACCTCGTTTACCGGAACATCGATGGCTTCTCTGGACGGAAGCTCCTTCACAGTACCCTTCAGCGCCTCTGCGTCTGCCTCCAGCCACTCCGGCACAAGACGTCCGCCTGTGGCCTCGATAATATCCTTATATCTCTGGGAGCTCTTGCATTTCTCCTTGATTTCAATGGTATCGCCCGCTTTTACAAGGTAGGACGGGATATTTACCTGCTTACCGTTTACAAGCACGTGCTTATGGTCAACGATCTGGCGCGCTTCCTTTCTGGTACGCGCAAAGCCCATACGGAAAATCACATTATCCAGACGGCTCTCCAGCATGATCATCAGGTTCGTACCTGTCTGCCCCTGCATTTTGTCCGCTTTTTTATAGTAGTTGCGGAACGGCTTTTCGAGCACTCCGTAAATAAATTTTGCTTTCTGCTTTTCGCGGAGCTGCAGACCATACTCACTTACCTTGCGGTTGGATCTCTTCAGCTCTCTTTTTGATTTCTTATCATATCCCAGAACCATCGGCTCAATGCCAAGGGATCTGCATCTTTTAAGGACAGGAACTCTGTTTACTGCCATATCTATAGACCTCCCTGATTAGACTCTTCTGCGTTTTGGCGGACGGCATCCATTGTGCGGTACCGGCGTCACATCGCGAATACTGGTAACTTCAAGACCGTTTGCGGAAAGAGCGCGGATCGCTGCTTCTCTTCCTGAGCCCGGCCCCTTTACAAATACGTCTACTGTCTTTAATCCATGAATCAGCGCTGCCTTTGTAGCAGTCTCCGCCGCCATCTGAGCTGCATACGGAGTGGATTTTCTTGAGCCTCTGAAGCCAAGCCCGCCGGCACTTGCCCATGACAGGGCGTTCCCCTGTGCATCCGTCAGCGTAACGATTGTATTATTGAAGGATGACTTGATATGTGCCTGTCCGCGCTCGACGTTCTTCTTTACACGTCTTTTTGTCACTTTTTTCGTAACTTTTTTAGCTGCCATATCTGAATTAACCTGCTTTCTTTAAAAAATAATACGTTCAACCTGTTATCAAGATCAGATGATATCTTACTTCTTCTTGTTTGCCACTGTTCTTCTCGGTCCCTTGCGCGTTCTCGCATTGTTCTTTGTATGCTGTCCGCGAACCGGAAGACCTTTTCTGTGACGAATGCCTCTGTAGCATCCAATTTCCTGAAGTCTCTTGATATTCAGAGCTACCTCTCTCCTGAGATCGCCTTCTACCATATAGTCTTCACTGATGATATCCTGAATCCGTCTGACTTCTTCGTCTGTCAGATCTCTGACGCGCGTATCAGGATTTACATTCGCTGCGGCCAGAATCTTGTTTGAACTGGTTCTACCGATACCGTAGATATAGGTCAAACCGATTTCTACGCGTTTTTCTCTTGGTAAATCTACACCAGAAATACGTGCCATGTGTTTGTTCCTCCAATTTTAAAAAGATCTTGTTTCTAACTGGGGCGTATCCTACGCCCAGCCGTCATACGACGGCCTTTCCGACTCATTAAGCTATGGCATGACCTGCTATGCGGCAGCTCGCGCACCGCACGCTCCGCCGGTCTGTCTCGCACGGCATTACTGTAACGCTCCGCCCGCCATCGCGTCAGCGATCCTGTATGCGGGTGTTCCTTTTCCCGCGGCGGTTTTTGCGGGAATCGTATAATGCCATATCCTGTGCCGGTATTAAAAGCAATATCGCAACGAAATAAAATCCGGATTATATAGTTGAACAGAAGCAGATTTCACTGATACTGTACATATATATAAAGTAAGAGTCCTGCCGCGTACCGCTTCCCGGAAGGAAGAGGGCGGCACCTCATTTATTCCATCGTTATATTGTTCTTCGACAGTCGTCGATAACTGTCAATTCCGCCATTTGTGTTACCCCTGTCTCTGTTTGTGCTTAGGGTTCTCGCAGATGATCATAATTCTGCCTTTTCTCTTGATGACCTTACACTTTTCACAGATGGGTTTCACTGATGATCGAACCTTCATGGTTAACCCTCCTTTCCCTGGATTTGCCCTTCGCGAAGCGAATCTGCATAGGCAAATCAATCTGCCGCCGAGTTCTGCGAGGGGGCGCTTCCATTCTTACATCCTGCTTTTTGGTAATAAAAAGTCACAGAAATATAGCCTCCGAAAAAAGCTTTTTTAGTATAGCACGGACTATAT
>JAJQIE010000271.1 GCA_021199395.1 Lachnospiraceae bacterium
ATGCTGATCGAGCGGGATCGCGCGGTAAAAGCCGGCACCATGTATGGACTGGATTTGTTTGGTGAGGCGATCGATAAGGCGCGCAGAAATGCAAAACGGGCTTCCGCGCTTATTAATTATATCAATCGTGACTTTTTTACATTTAAACACAGCTATCTGTTTGATGAGGTGATTACCGATATGCCTCATACGGCGGGAGATGGCTCAAAGCGTGCGCTGCGCCAGTTTTATCATGACTTTTTCGGGACGGTCGGCGCCCTGTTAAAGGAGGAAGCGGCGCTGATTCTTTACACGTCGGAGCCAAATTATGTGGTAGAATCTGTCAGGAGCTGTCCGAACTATCAGATTGAAAAAAGCTTTCTTCTCAACGAGAAAAACGGGACAACTGTATTTGTTATCTCCTGGAATCGCAATTGACGTGAAATTGTATGAAATTTCATTTTTTTCTGAAAATACAAAAATTGAAAAAATTTCAAAAATGTTATTGACAGGCAGACAAAAATGTAGTATAGTAAGCACTGTTCAGCGGATGAGAGTTGTAACAGAGAATTGAACGACTTTCATAGGACTGAACAGTGAAATTAATTTGTTATATGCGCGAGTGGCTCAGTGGTGGAGTATCGCCTTGCCAAGGCGAGGGTCGCGGGTTCGAATCCCGTCTCGCGCTTCTCTGGTAAAACCGCTAAAATCAAGTAATTTTGATTTTAGCGGTTTTTTGTGATGCACAGGGCTGCGTAAGGAATTATTCCAGCTTTCGCTGGACGCAGCCCGCGCTAGACGGATAGGGGGAAGAGAACTCACCTGCGCCGAGGCTTTTATCGGTTGCGATTTGCGTATTAGGCGGTGCAGATGTCCAGGTAATTTCGTGACAGGTCCCAGGCTCAGGGATTGCTGCTGACGGCTGGTTAGACCCTTGCCGTACATACTCTGGTATACGAAAAAAATCCCCGCCAAGGGGATTTTAACTGCCATCATCAGACTGAACCAGAAGCTCTTTTTTCTTCTTAATGATCTGCTCCAGCTCATCGAAAATATCTGGATCACTGACCGATTCTAAAAGAATCGAAACCAGGGACTTTACAGAATTCTGTGAAAAATTCTTTCCGTTTGTGATCTGCCGGATTTCGAATTCTTCCCTTGTGGTTGTAGCCACAAAAGCACGCCCGAAATTTCTTCCGGTGCGTACCAGTGTTTCAGACTTGATCAGGTTTTTTTTAATCAATGAATTAATAAGTAAGTGGATATAGCTTTTTTTCCAGGTTCGCTCAGGTGTCAGATTCACTATCTCCGTAGCGGTTAATGGCCTGTCTATATTCCAAAGCAAATCCATGATTTCCCTCTCAGATTTAGTTAGCGTTATTTGCTTCAAAATAATGTACCTCCCATTTAGCTCTTTACGATAGAATGATAGAATATTCAGACAAAATTGTCAATACTAAATATTGCAATGAGCGACTTTTTGCGACAAAAGGTAATGTTGTTAGAAAAAATATAAAATTTAATCCTGGATTCTTTATATATCAAATGATTTCGGAGCGTATTTTTCATTGATTTTTATGGATGGCTGGATTAAAATAAATTTATAAATAATTATACGGACAAAGGATAGAAAATGTCTGAAGGAGGGCGAAATGATGAGACACAATGGAGAAACTGCGGTGAATTTTCGAAAGGGTCTTCGCGTTGCGGCGATGACTTTTTTCATGCTTTTATGCATAATATTTTCACGGAGCACTGTTTCTGTCCAGGCAATGGAGAGTGAGACAGAGGCTGAACGCGAGACAGAGGCTGAACGCGAGACAGAGGCTGAACGCGAGACGGGATCTGAAAATGACATAGAAACCGGTAATGAGACTGAGAGTGAGACAGAGATTGAAGAAAGCTCTTCAGTAAATGAGGATGTCTATAATGTGCTGCTGATCGGTTCGGACCGCAGGAGTGACGGCTGGAATGGCAATTCTGATGTAATGATCCTGGTGACAATCAACAGCAATACGGAAAAGGTCATTATGACGTCTTTTATGCGCGATCTTTATGCGGATATTCCGGACTATGGGGTGCATAAGCTGAATTACGCATATGCGGTCGGAGGCGCTGAAAAGCTGATAGAGACTCTGGAGGACAGCTATGATATAGAGATTGACAACTACGCTTCGGTGGATTTTGACGCGATGGAGGAGATTATTGATCTGGTTGGCGGCGTAGACATTGAGGTGACAGATGACGAGGTAAGCGTGCTGAACGGATATCTGGACGATGAAGACAGGGATCAGGCGCTGACGTCCGGCGGCGAGTATCATCTGAACGGTGCGCAGGCAGTGGCTTATATGCGGATCCGTTATGTCGGGAATGGAGATTATGAGCGCACGCAGCGGCAGAGAACGGTACTGGTGCAGATACTGCAGACTGCAAAAGACCTTGACACTTTGGAGCTTGTGCGGCTTGCGCAGAAGGTTTTGACATTGACAGAGACAGACATTGATGTGTTTGATATGATTTCACTGATCCGCATTTTGTCCAAGGTGACAGAATATGAGCTGGTAGAAAACCGTATTCCGTATGACGACCTGTATACATCTGAGGATGAGATGCTTATCCCTGATTTTGACGAGACCATAGAGAAGCTCCACGAGATCCTGTATGAATAAGAAGCTATGGAAAACAGAGAGAATGCTGTTCATGGAAAAAAGAGAGATAATACTTGCAATTTAAAGACAGCAGTGCTAAAACCTTTATTAATTTTTTAGAAAGTTTAGAAGAAATTTCTACTTTTATTCGGCATATAAGGAGAATGACCGTGCGCTTTTATTCGCTCACTTCCGATACGATGGAGCCTGACAGGCTGGCTCCGGATTACCGTTCCGCCAGGGAGATCGGGGTAGTCCGGCTGGGAGAACGGATTTTCTATTTTCGCAGATACCGTAAGATTTATTATATCCCGTACAGAGAGATACGGCGCTGCTTCCGGCGGGTAATGCTGGTGCCGGCACGCCTTTGCTGCGGAAAGGGCGAACTGTCCGTCGAAAACCTTGTTATCTGTGGAGATAAGGGTGAGCTGGCTCAGATTCAGCTTCCGGGGGAACGGGCAGGAAAGGCCCTGCTGGAAGAATTGAAGCTTCGCGCACCGGATGCGGATTTTGGATATTGGAAGAAAGGCATGGAGGCTGAGGAGGAGAGATGAACCAGACGAACCCGTTGGGAAAGCTGCTTGGTCGGTTTGATACCTATTATGATGTACACAGAGAAGGCGTAGCTCCGCCCTTTGACGCGGAAGCGGAATTCCACTCCCATGATGAACAGTTTTTTCTGGTACGCAGCGCAACAATTTCGGAGGCGGAATCTCACGAATACGTTTACTTTTCCAGGCAGGATACTCTGGACGCCGCAACGCTGCGCACGCTGGATGAGACGGCGTGGAGCCGTGGGCTGTCCCGCGTCAGGCCACATAAGGATCACAGAAACAGCGATGTGACGCTGATCATACTAGCGGATACGCTTACAGAAGATGCGGCGGCGCTGATCCCCAGGCTTCGCCATTACAAGAGTTACCGTTTTTCACTCCAGGGATGGAGCCAGTACCGATTGATTGCTGTTGAGCAGTCTTCAGGCAGGATGGTCTGTAACCGTCAGGGCCGGGATCTGAAGAAGCTCGTGAGCAATATATGATCTGTTTGTCACGCCCGCCTGCGCACAGATGATGCCTGACCTGCGTGATGAGCAAAGCCATACAAAAAATAAAGGAGAGAGAAACAAATGACAGCATTACTTATTATCATTGTAGCCATTGTGTTGCTGGTTTGCGGCTATGTGTTTTACGGTTCCTGGCTCGCAAAGCAGTGGGGGATTGATCCTAAGCGGAAGACCCCGGCGATTACGATGGAAGATGGCGTCGATTACTGCGCGGCAAAGCCGGCGGTCCTGATGGGACACCATTATTCCTCCATTGCGGGCGCAGGTCCGATCAATGGACCGATCCAGGCGTATGTGTTCGGCTGGGTTCCTGTAATTCTCTGGTGCAGCATCGGAG
>JAJQIE010000090.1 GCA_021199395.1 Lachnospiraceae bacterium
ATATGATACAGGAGGAATTATTATTATGGCTCAGGAAATGATAGCAATGCTTCTTGCCGGCGGCCAGGGCTCCAGACTCTATGCCCTGACCCAGAAGCTTGCAAAACCGGCAGTTCCTTTCGGCGGAAAATATCGTATCATCGATTTCCCGCTGTCAAACTGCGTAAATTCCGGCATCGACACCGTCGGTATTCTGACACAATATCAGCCGCTTGTACTCAATGAGTACATAGGCAACGGACAGCCCTGGGATCTGGACCGTCTTCACGGAGGCGTACATGTCCTTCCGCCCTATCAGCAGGCTTCCGGATCCGACTGGTACAAGGGAACCGCAAACGCGATTTACCAGAATCTGTCCTTTATCGAGCGTTATGACCCGAAATATGTGATCATTCTCTCCGGCGACCAGATCTGCAAGCAGGATTACAGTGACTTTCTCCGTTTCCACAAGGAGAAGGACGCCGAGTTCAGCGTGGCGGTCATGGAAGTGCCGTGGGAGGAGGCTTCCAGATTCGGCCTGATGGTGGCGGATGAAAATGACAAAATTACGGAATTCCAGGAAAAGCCCAAACAGCCGAAATCCAACCTTGCTTCGATGGGTATCTATATTTTCAACTGGGATATCCTGAAAAAATATCTGACCGAGGATGAAGCGGACCCGCAGTCGGAAAATGATTTTGGCAACAATATCATTCCAAACCTGCTCCGTGACGACCGCAGAATGTACGCTTATCATTTCAGCGGCTACTGGAAAGACGTCGGGACGATCTCTTCTCTCTGGGAAGCCAATATGGAAGTGCTTGACCCGGAGCACAGCGGCATTGACCTTTTTGATGAAAACTGGAAAATATTCAGCCGGAACAGCGGAATGACCGGTCACAAGATCAGCGCGGGCGCACAGGTAGAAAACTCCATGATCACTGACGGCTGCCGGATCGGCGGCAGAGTAAAGCACTCTGTTCTGTTCGCAGGCGTCCAGGTAGAGAGCGGCGCTGTTGTCGAAGACGCTGTTATTATGGGCGGCTGCGTGATCAAGGCCGGCGCTGTCGTAAAGCACTGCATTCTCGCGGAGAATGTGACTATTGAGGAGACCGCCGTAGTCGGCGCAATGCCGGACGGCGAAAGCAGCGGCGTGGCGACTGTCGGCGCGGGGCTTACCGTTGGCGCGGGCGCTGTTGTCGGTCCAAACGCTATGATTTATAAAAATGTAGAAGGTGGTGAAGAACAATGGTAAATTCAAACAGGAGCGCTCTCGGAATTATTTTCCCAAATCACTATGACGCGCTTGTTCCTGAGCTGGTAAGCATCCGGCTCATGGCTTCCATCCCTTTTGCAAGCCGTTATCGGATGATTGACTTTATTCTCTCAAGTATGGTGAATTGTGATATTGATAACATTGCCGTGCCGGTAAACAGCAACTATCATTCGCTGATGGATCATCTCGGCACAGGACGCGAATGGGATCTGGTCCGCAAGAACGGCGGCCTCCATATTTTCCCGCCCTATGCGGAAAAATCAAACAAGGTGTACAGCGGTCGTATCGGTACTCTCGCAAATCTTCTTCCATTCCTGCGCGAACAGAAAGAGCGATTTGTCATTATGGCTGATTCCAGCATAGCGGTTAATTTCGATTTCACGAAAATGATTGACGAGCATCTGGAAAGCGGGGCTGATGTTTCTATCGCCTACTGTGAAAAAGGGCTCCCCGAATATCTGATGCGTACGCAGGACAACAGCAGAGGCTTCCACTATACCTTCACGATCGACAAAGGCCGGATCAGCCACATTTATGTAAATCCGCGTGTGACGGGCGTGCAGAACTATTCCATGAATATCTACGTGATCGAACGGGAGCTTCTGATCGATATGGTCAACACGGCGTTTGTGCGTGGTCTGGAGCATTTTAACCGCGACGTTCTGATGAACCAGCTCAGCTGGAGAAACGTACACGCTTACAGGTTCGACGGGTACAGCGCACGCATCACCGGCATGAAGAGCTATTTTGATGAGAACCTTAAACTCCTGGACGACTACAATCTGAACGGACTGTTCTCCGGCGCGCCGATCTATACCAAGATCCGCGATGATAACCCAACGCGTTATATCAATGGCGCAAATGTGTCAAACATCATGTGCGCTGACGGCTGTATTATCGAAGGAGACGTAGAAAACAGCGTACTGTTCCGAGGCGTAAAAATCGAAAAGGGCGCTAAGGTCAAGAACTGCGTTCTGATGCAGGATACCGTTGTCGAAGCCGGAGCCAGCATTGAATACCTCATCACCGACAAAAATGTAAGAGTCGGCGCAGGCAAGGAAATGAAGGGCACTGACAGCTTTCCTGTATATATTGCCAAGGGGCATACAGTGTAACGCTCATTGCAAGACCCAGAGCAATCGGAGAGGGGAGCACAAAGCTCCCCTCTCCGATTTTTGGCTGAAATTATCTGTAATTATCATAAGCAGCGTTAGCCGCTTTATCTTGCGCCCGGCGCGGTCATCAGCGTTACCTCATCCACATATGGCCAGAGTTCTTCGCACCTGCTGGTGCCGGTCAGATAAAGCTCCATCGCATCGCCCACCAGGTCAATCAGGGCGCGCAGCTCCTCAATGGTCACGATTCCCCGATCTGTCAGCCCCAGAATCTCATCCAGGATCAGGATGTCACATTCCTCCGTCACCAGAACCTTTCTGGCGAAATTCAGACCATTTTTGATATTCCTGCACTCATCCTCCCGTTCGCGTTCCGTCAGGCTCTCGTAATTTTCGGGAAACTTTTCGAACCGAAACAGCCTCAGCTCCGGCTCAAGGCGCTTGAAATAATCTGATACCTTTTCATTATTCTTTTCCTTCAGAAACTGGATCACAATCACATTCTTCCCTGCGCTTGCCTCTCGAATGCCCTTGCCAAGCGCTGCTGATGTCTTTCCTGTGCCTGTTCCACAGAAAATATGTATCTTTCCGCTCATTCCCTACCTCCAGGTTTCGTGCGGTTCACACACCGTCCATAAAACCACTCGGAGCCGACAGATCCCAGGCCGCAGCCTTTAGCCGCTTAGGCAAACAGGCCCTGTTCCTCGCTCCGTATTGGTCTTATTGTACTACATCCCGCCCCGGAATGCAATTGTCTTTACTCCATATACTCCAGCTTGCTCACAGAAACCTCATAGGCGATCCGTTTTTCAGCAGCCTCCTCATCCAGTTTTTTCACATACTCCCTGCTCTGTATGCGTCCCCAGACCTGCACATGTCCGCCCACCTCAAAGCCTGACGCAAAGCGGGCGTTTCTCCCCCAGCAGATACAGGGAATGTAATCAGATTTACCGTAGGGCCGGTTGACCGCCAGCAGCATATCCGCAATCTCACGTCCGAGCGGAGTCCGCCGATACACCGGTGTTTTACAGATATAGCCGTCCAGAAAAATCTGATTGCTTTTCACCTTATCATTCTCATCCTCCACAAAGCTGATCTCTCTGGCAAACACCGAGAGTACCAGTCTGTTTTTTTTCTCCTCATGCCGGTTGTATGAGCGAAACTGGCCAAAAATCTGTATGTATTCTCCCTGATAATCCTGTGTAACATCAATCAGCCGCTCCGAAATCATCACGGGGATAATATCGGAAGAGTCGCTCAGTCTCTGCACGGAAATATCCACCATGTAAAAACCCTCTCCAAATACCTCATGGCTAAATGAAAATCTGGAAATAATTTTTCCCATGATGGATACCTGATTGTTTTCAATAATCTTATCTGTCATGTTAAAGCGTCTCCCTTCCTTCGTATAACAGAAAATACTGTGGCCGCAGATAATGCCAACCGATACAGCCGCTCATATCTTCCTGTATATAAACTATATTTATTCGCGGGCGCTCCCATTTAGACCCGGATTTCCTTTTTTTGTAAATTTTTTTGTGTTACAGGTCACACCTTAGCCAGGACTCACTGAAACGGATTTGAAGACTAAATTG
>JAJQIE010000288.1 GCA_021199395.1 Lachnospiraceae bacterium
TGTCGTATCTGTGCAATACGTTTTTTTCGACAGAGAATATGCCGGACGGGCTGCGTCAGATCGTCGGCATCCTGCCTTTGTCGCAGACCAGCAGTATGCTGCGAAAAATCGCCGCAGAGGAGAGCTGGTCTTACACCGGAATTCTTGTGCTTCTGATATATCTGGCTGTGTTTGCGGCAGCGGCGTCATGGTTTCTTTACAAAAAGAAAAATCTGTAATATCATATCCTTTTGTCGATGGAAACGCCCCTCGCGAGGCTTGACGATATGGAATTATAATATGGGAAAAATGATGGATAAACAGGTAAACAGAAATAAACGGATAAAGAGATGGACACGTTCCCGCAGGATGCGGCTGTTCCTTCTGGCTCTTTTTGCCTGGCTTCTGATCCTTTCGGACGCGCAGGCATCGGAACAGATCGCAAATGGCGAATACGCGATAGAGGTCAGCATGACGGGCGACAGCGGAAAAGCGAGCATAGAGTCCCCCACACTTTTGACGGTGGAGGATGGGCAGTATTATGCCCGCATAGCCTGGAGCAGCTCCAATTATGACTATATGCTGGTTGACGGTGAGAAATTCCTGAACCAGAGCGACGAGGGTGAAAATTCCGTATTTATAATTCCGGTATCGGAGCTGGATGCGGATATAACCGTGGTCGCGGATACGCTTGCGATGGGGACGCCCCACGAGATAGAATATGTGATGCATTTTTATTCTGAGACGATTGGAAGCAAAAGCAGTCTCCCACAGGAGGCGGCAAAACGGGTGCTTGCGATGGCTGCCGTGATTATTGTGGGCGGCGGCATTCTGAACTACTGGGTAAAAAAGAGAGAGCGGCGGGACTATACCGGGAAGCGCTGAAGACGCGTATGCCGGTTCCCTGCGGGACAGAGACAGAGGAAGCAAATGGATAAAGACAAATGGATAGAACGGTTTCAGACAATAAAGGAACGGCTGAATTTTCTCAGGCTTTCCGCTGATGAGGATCTGTTTAATGATGAGGACGCGCCTGAAGCAAATCAGCAGCAGGATGTCTCTGTCGAACGTGAGCTGACCCTGGAGGAGCTTCTGGCGCGGAGCAGGAGAAGACGGTGGATCCTGCGGGGGCTTTTAATTGCTCTGGTAGTGTGCTCGGCGGTCGGGTTTTATCTGTATAACCGGATGCATGCTTTTGATGATTATATTATTTCCAGCTCAATTGATAATGCAATGACGTCCGGGACACAGTATGAGGCAGTCGGTAAATACCTGTATCGTTATAACACGGATGGGGTATCCTGTGTGACGCGCAAAAATGAGGTGGAATGGAGCATTACTTACAGTATGCAGGCACCGATCGTGGATGTCTGTGGCACAACAATGGCGATCGCGGAACAGCAGGGGACGCAGGTGTATGTAGTAAATGAAGATGGCCTGGTCGGGAATTTTACCTGTACGCTTCCGATCCTGAAGGTGCGTGTGTCGAACCAGGGAGTGGTTGCGGTTGTTCTGCAGGATGAGGATGTGACCTGGGTCCGGCTTTATGACGCAAATGGCGAAAGTATTGTCAATGACAGGACTACGATTTCTGATTCCGGGTACCCGCTGGATGTAGATCTTTCTCCGAACGGAGAAAAAATGGTGGTTTCTTATCTGGCGGTTGCCGATGGGGTCATGACGTCAACGGTCGTATTCTATGATTTTGGATCCGGCGGGAACGCTGAAGCGGATTATGAGATCAGCAGTGAGACTTTTTCCGGCTGCACGGTTCCGTATGTGTATTTTACGGATAATACGACGGCGGTGGCGATTGCGGATAATGGCTTTACTGTTTTCAAAGGCAGTACGCCGACAAAAAAAGCGGAGTGTTCTTTCGATGAGGAGATTGTAAGCTGTTTCCACGATGACGATACGATAGGTTTTCTCTTTTCTGATATAACGGGAGAGAATCAATATCGGATGGAGCTGTATAATTATAACGCCCGGAAAAAAGTGTCGAAGGGTATTGACGTGGATTTTGACGAGATTAAAATTGAAAATGACAGGATTATGATGTATACGGCGTCCTCCTGCAGCATTTATACAAAGAGCGGGAGGCTGCGGTATTCCTCCGCATATGAAAAGGAAATCGTGGATATTTTTTATTTCTCGGAGTTCCGTCGCTACCTGATTGTCACTCCGGACAGCTTTGACCGGATTCGGATCTGCTGAAAATGGCGGAGGAAGGAAGTGCATTATGAATCTCCTTGAAATTATTATTATTGCCGCGGTGTGCCTTATGGCGATTTCCGGCTTTCGCAAGGGCTTTGTAAAAAAGCTGGCGTCCATGCTGTCTCTGGTGCTCTCTGTCGTGCTGGTGTCGGCGGTTCTGCCGTATGTGACGGATTTTATCCGGGAAAGCACACCGGTTTATGATTACATTGTTGAGCAGTGTGAGCAGGCTATTGCCGGGCAGGTCAGCAGTCTGTGGGCGACCTCCGGGACAGAGGACGGGAGTGCGTCTTTGGAGGATCTGACAAGAGACGAGGTAAAATCGCTGATGCAGCAGTATGGGTACGGCGACGCGGCTTCCGTGATTGATTCACTTAGTGATGAGGAGTTTGAGGCGTATAAGGAGCAGTACCTTGAGCAATATATTTCGGAGATTTTTTCGCAAAGCAGTGTGGAGGACAGCTCTCTGACGCTGGATAAGAGCGTACAGAATGAAATTATTGACAGTCTGCCTCTTCCTGAAGCGGTCAGGGATATGCTGATTAACAATAACAACGACGATGGCTATAAAAATCTGGCGGTGTCAAATTTTCAGGATTATATTGTAGAATTTCTTGCAAACCTGATTTTGAATGTTATCTCGTTTCTTGTGGCGGTGGTTCTGGTTCAGATCGTGCTGCGGCTTCTGATCATGGCGCTGAATATCCTCGCGCATTTCCCCGGAGTCGGATTTGTGAACCGCCTGGCCGGACTGGCGCTTGGCGCACTGGAGGCGCTCTTTTTGCTCTGGCTCTTTTTCCTGATACTGACGATTCTGCAGGCGACCGATATGGGGGCTTTCCTGCTGGCAATGGTTGAAGAAAGCAGCGTACTGTCCTGGCTGTACGAGTCAAACCTGTTCCTGCGGATCGTGCTGCAGGCCGCCGCGCTGTTTACGGGTGTATAGTGAGATCCAGGTCGCGTCGTCCATTTTGATGCACTGCGTGGGGGACGCCGCTGTGGCAGCCTGTGGGAATAAAGAAGAAAATGGAAGGTGATGAATATGGAAAAAATGAATCTGGCCATTCTGGGAGCGGGCGGAATCGCTTCTACAATGGCAAAGACCGTTGCACAGATGGATGAGGTGAATTTATATGCGGTGGCTGCGCGGGACGGTGCTCGCGCCAGGGCATTTGCGGACAGATTCGGGGCTGAAAAATCCTATGGGAGCTACGATGAAATGCTCCGGGATGATCAGGTGGATCTTGTCTATATCGCTACGCCGCATTCCCATCACTGTGAGCACGCGAAGCTGTGTATTGAGCACGGAAGGCCTGCGCTGTGCGAAAAGGCGTTTACTAGAAATGCGAGAGAAGCGCGGGAGGTGCTTGATTTCGCGCATGAAAAGGGCGTTTTTATCACGGAAGCCATGTGGGTTCGCTATATGCCGATGTCCGTGACATTAAAGAAGCTCCTGGAGAGCGGGCGGATCGGAAAAATCGTCGGCCTGACTGCAAATCTGGGATATTCTCTCATGCACGTAGAGCGGATGGTGCGCCCGGAGCTGGCTGGCGGAGCGCTGCTGGATCTTGGCGTGTATACTATGAATTTTGCGACCTGGGTTCTGGGCGACGAGGTGCAGAGCCTGTCTGCATCAGTAGTATGGCATAACGCCGCTATGGAAACGCCCCCTCGCGGTGCTCAGGGGCAGGACGCGTCGTCCATCTTAATGCGCTACGCGCGGGACGCCGCTGTAGATAAA
>JAJQIE010000109.1 GCA_021199395.1 Lachnospiraceae bacterium
GCATACGCTGAATTCCAGGCCGATTGTCCTTCCGGAATATGTTGAGGTCGTAATTGAGATTGGTTCCTGACATGGCACAGACATGGATGGCGCGGAGGCGACCTTTGATGGCGATACTTCCGTAAAGCTAAATTCCGGCGATCGGATTGTGATTTCCCGCGCGGAACAGAAAACGAAGCTGATCCGGACGAAAAATACAAGCTTTCTGGAGATACTGCGGGAAAAGATGAACAGATAGGGGCGATATGGTATGAAAATCGGACGACATGCGAAAATAATAGATCTGATTGGAAGGTATGACATCGAAACACAGGAGGAGCTGGCGGAATATCTGAAAAGGGAAGGATTTCAGGTCACGCAGGCGACGGTTTCCAGAGACATTCGCGAGCTGAAGCTTACTAAGCTCCCATCCCATGACGGAAAACAGAGATATGCCCTGATGCAGCCGCAGAGCACGGAAGCCGGCGAGCGGTACCTTCGCGTGCTGAAGGAAGGATTTGTATCCATGGAAATGGCGCAGAATATTCTGGTGGTAAAGACTGTCTCCGGTATGGCGATGGCGGTCGCCGCGGCGATAGACGCGATGCACTGGTCTGAGGTGGCGGGCTGTATTGCCGGCGACGATACGATTATGTGCGCGAACCGCAGCTCAGAGGATACTCTGGCAGTTATGGAAAAGATACGCCGGATTGTGGACAGCGCATCCTGAAAAATGTACTGTCGCGGCGGAGAATTCCGGATAAGCCGTGAGGACGTTATGAAAGCCGATGAGTGATGTTTATAATAAACTGGGGGGGAATACTATGCTGGCGAGCTTACATGTAAAAAACATGGCACTGATCCGGGAGGCTGAGGTAGAGTTTGGCCCCGGCCTGAATATCATGACCGGAGAGACGGGAGCGGGCAAGTCGATTGTCATCGGCGCTGTCAACATCGCGCTTGGCACAGGCAATTTCAGGGATTATGTGCCGGAGGACGCGGATTACGCGCTTGTGGAGCTGATTTTTACCTCGGAAAACCCGCACGTTTATGAATTGCTTAAAGAACAGGAACTGCCGTATGAGGATGGAGAGATCATCCTGACGCGCCGTTATAAGGGCGGAAGGAGTACCAGTAAAATCAATGGGGAGACGGTGCCGGTATCCTTTGTGAGGGAGCTGGCGTCAGAGCTGATCGATATTCATGGACAGCATGAGCACCAGTCTCTGCTGTACGCGAAAAACCATCTGAGCATTCTGGATTCCTTTGCCAGAAAGGAAACCGCGCCACTCCTTAGTACCTGCCGAAAACAGCACCGCAGCTATCAGAAGGCAAAACAGGAATGGGAGCAGGCAGCCTCTTCCAGCCAGGACCGGGCGAAAGAGCTTGACTTTTTACAGTATGAGATTCAGGAAATTCAGTCCGCCGCGCTCCGTCCGGGGGAGGATGAGGAGCTTGAGACGAGCTATCGGGTCATGGTCAACGGACAAAAGATCATGGAAGCGCTTTCCGAGACCGGAAATCTGACCGGCGCAGGCGGTTATGGCGGCGCAGAGGATGAGATCGGGAGGGCGGCGCGCGCCCTGTCCGCGGTTCGCGGCTATGATGAAACGCTGGGACAGCTTGGCTCTACTCTGGAGGATATTGAGTCTCTGGTCGGGGAATTCAATCGCGGCCTGTCAGAATATATGGACAATCTTGTCTATGACGCGGAGGCTCTTAGGGAGATCGAGGAGCGGCTTGATCTGATCAACCGCCTGAAAGCAAAGTATGGCAATTCGATAGAAGAAATACAGAACGCGTGCCGGGAAAAAGAAGCGCGCGTGGAAATTCTGATGAATTACGAAGAATATCTGGCGGGACTGCGGCTCACCCTCGACCAGAGCAGCCAGAGCCTGCGCGCGACTGCGAAGGAGCTTTCAGAGCTTCGAAAGAAATACGCGCTGGTGCTTGCGGAAAAAATCCGGAATGCGCTGATTGATCTGAATTTCCTCGATGTGCAGTTTGAGATCGCGTTTGAGGAGTTGGCGGAGCCGGGCGAGGACGGTATGGATGAGATCTGCTTTCTGATCTCCATGAACCCCGGATTGCCGCTTCGCCCACTGGGAAGCGTGGCGTCCGGCGGGGAGCTGTCGCGTATTATGCTTGCGATCAAAGCTGTCATGGCGGATAAGGATAACATCGAGACGCTGATTTTTGATGAGATTGATACCGGGATCAGCGGCAGAACGGCTCAGAAGGTATCTGAGAAAATGGCGCTGATCGCGGGAAATCACCAGATTCTGTGTATTACGCATCTGGCGCAGATCGCGGCGATGGCAGACCGGCATTATATCATTGAAAAAAAACCGGCGGACAGCAAGACTGTGACGAATATCGGACTTCTCACGGAGGAAGAAAGCGTAAAAGAGTTGGCAAGGATTCTGGGAGGCGCGAAGATTACAGACGCGGTACTGGAAAACGCGCGTGAGATGAGAGAGCTTGCCGCCCGAATGAAAGCGGAGCGAAACGCGTAATATTTAAATTATTATTTTCATTCATGGTCGGACTGGAATTCACCGGAAAGTTTTCTATTATAAGGAAAAGCACACAACAAAATACCAGACTGGAACTGACAGAATTCCATATACTGAATGCGGAGGCCAAAAATACTGGCCTCTGCAAAAGTGTGAGAGAGGTGCAAAGGATGAATGTCAGGAAAAAGTACAGAAGGTTTGTCTGCGTGCTTCTGCTTTTTGGCGTGCTGTCGCTGGCACTGTGCGGGCTGGCATTGCTTCGGAGCATGATACCGGATCAGATTCAGGTGGAAAAAAGTGGAGAGACTCCGGATGTTTTTCATAATATCCTGGATAAATGGATTTGCAGCGAGGTGAAAGCAGCGGATGGTGATGAGGATTCGGTGGATGCGTTGTCCGCGGGAGAAGCGGAAAACCATTTGCAGGCCGCAGGAAGGGCGGATACGAATTCTACGGCGGAAGAGACAGGCGCTGTTTTCATGGCGGACGGGACCGGTGCGGTACTCAGGACAGCTGCAGCGGAGACAGTGTCCGCATCAGAATCGACAACGGCATCCGCAGACAGCTACGAAATCTCATACAGTCTCTTTGGAAAAATTCCATTAAAGACCGTTACGGCTCAGGTCACGGAGCGAAAGAAGGTATATGCGGGCGGCACGCCGATCGGAATATACCTTGAAACGGCCGGAGTATTTGTGGTGGATACCGGTGAGATAACGGCGGAGGACGGAAGCAGAACCTGCCCGGCTGAAAATATCGTGCAGTCCGGCGACTATATTCAGGCGGTAAACGGCGAAGCAGTCAATACCAAGGAGGAGCTGATTGCCTGTATTACAGGGTGCGCAGGAGAAGCGCTGATCATGGAAGTAGACCGCCAGGGCGAGCAGATCAGCCTGAGGATTGTCCCGGTAAAGGACTCTGACGGGGCGTACAGAGCCGGAATCTGGGTGCGCAACGATACGCAGGGAATCGGTACCCTCACATGGGTCGATGAGGACGGAAATTTTGGCGCGCTTGGACATGGAATCAGCGATGTAGATACGGCGGAGCTTTTAAATATTCAAAGCGGGACGCTATATGGCGCGGACGTCGTATCCGTAGTAAAAGGCACAGAGGGTTCGCCCGGAGAGCTGTCCGGGATCATTCATTACAGTGACGGATTCCGGATCGGGATCATCGAGGACAATACGGAAAACGGCATTTACGGGAGGATAACCGGTTTTTCTCTGGCTGTCCGGGATCAGACACTCTATGAGACGGCTATGAAACAGGAGGTAGAGGAGGGAACAGCCACGATCCGCTGTACCGTAGACGGAACCTGCCAGGATTACGAGGTCGAAATCAGGGAAGTGCGTTTAAATGGCAGCGACGTCAACAAGGGTCTGGTGATTGAGGTCACGGATCCAAAGCTGCTGGAGCTGACCGGTGGTATTG
>JAJQIE010000324.1 GCA_021199395.1 Lachnospiraceae bacterium
ATTATATGGATCGCGGCTGCAATTATAATTGCGGCTATGGGGACGTCGGCGCGATGCTCAGGTATTTTTTTTCAAAAAAGCAAAAGAAAGAGCTGCCAACGATCATTCACTTTATGGGAGCATCCAAACCATGGCTGGTTTCGTATTATGGAAAATTTGGAGAAAGGTATTATCAATTTTTAAAGCCGTACCTGGAAGGACGGGAGAAATGGCAGTTTTCCGTGCGTTATCTTTATAAAGCAAACGCACTGCTGCATACGGCAGTAAAAATACTACGGGGAAGAGGAGAGAAATGGGAGAGATAAAAGCCAGTATCATCATACCGGCCTACAATGAGGAATTATCCATAGCGGGGGTCTGTCAGGAGCTTTTGGAATGCCTGGATATGAGTCAGACGGAGATTATTGTAGTGGACGATGGGTCAACCGATCGGACGGGCGAGATCGCGGAACAGTTTTCACAGATCCGGACGATACACCATCGGAGGAACAGGGGGTATGGAGCCGCAATTCGCACCGGGACAAAGGAGGCCCAGGGAGAAATCGTTGCCTGGTATGATTCGGACGGACAGCACAGGCCGGAGGATCTGTTGAAGGTGATAAAGCGAATGACGGAGGAAAATCTGGACTATTGCATCTGCATCAGTGGGGGGAATTCCTATGAGGAGAAGAGCCGCAAATTCGGGAAATGGATTCTGCGGGTTTTTCTGCGGATGATGACAAAAGAGAGCATACATGATTTCAACTCCGGGCTGCGCGCATTTAAACGAAAAATCCTTCTATGTTATCTGCCTCTCCTCCCGGCAGGATTTGGCGCTTCCACGGTGACGACGCTGCTTATGAAGGAACAGGCGTTCATTGGGGGCGAGGTGGAGATTACTGTGAAACCGCGTATAGGGAAAAGTACAGTGAAACAGATTCGGGACGGGCTGCGGACAATGGGGCTTATTTTAAACATTATCATCCTGTTTCGCCCACTTGTGATTTTTGGAGCAATCGGTTCTTTTGTGCTGGTGGCAAGTCTGGCTTATGGTATATATTGTGCGCTTACAGTCGGACTTGGCATTCCGGTTTTGTCTTCTATCGGAATTTTTCTTGGACTGGAATTAATCTGTCTCGGTTTGATTTCTCACCAGATTTCATCCATGCGAAGAGAGAATTATTATTATCTTTATGAGAATCAGAAGGGGTAAACGATGAGCTACAGGGAACTGGAATTTTCTGATCATACAATCTGTGTGGTGACAGGGGGAGCCGGATTCATCGGATCGAATCTGTGTGAAGCACTGCTGGACAAGGGATGCATTGTTCGTTGCCTGGACAATCTGTCTACGGGACATGAAAAAAATATGGAGACATTTCGAAATCATCCTGATTTTACGTTTGTAATGGGCGATATCTGTGATGAAGAAGCATGCCGCCGGGTGTGTGAAGGCGCGGATTACGTCTTTCATCAGGCAGCATGGGGGAGCGTACCGAGAAGCATTGAAATGCCGTCCTATTATGAAAAAGTCAATATCGGCGGTACGCTTCATATGCTGGACGCGGCGAGAGAAAAAGGCGTGCGGCGGTTTGTCTATGCCTCAAGCTCATCGGTATACGGAGACGCGCCGGAGCTGCCTAAGACAGAAGAGAGGGTGGGAAAGCCTCTGTCGCCGTATGCTCTGACGAAAAAAACGGATGAGGAGTACGCGAGACTGTATGCGGAGCTTTATGGTCTTGAAACCGTGGGGCTTCGATATTTCAACGTATTTGGAAGGCGACAGGATCCAAATGGCGCTTATGCCGCTGTAATCCCGCGCTTTATCCGAACGCTTCTGTCAGGTGAAACACCGGTTATTTATGGTGACGGGACACAGTCAAGGGATTTTACTTATATTGAAAATGTGATTGAGGCGAACATAAAAGCGGCGCTTTCTGAGAATGAGTTAAAAGGAGAGGCTTTCAACATCGCCTTTGGAGAGAGGACAACTTTGAATGAGATCTACCGAATTTTATGCAGTCTGCTGGGAATACAGCGTGAGCCTGTTTATGGAAAGCCAAGAGCAGGTGACATTGCGCATTCCCATGCGTCCATAGAAAAAGCCGTGAGGCTGCTGGGCTATCATCCGGAATACTCTTTTGAACAGGGAATCCGTGAGACCGTTGGCTGGTACAGAGCGCAGCTGTAGAAGAAAATGAAGAAGGAGGGAAATATATGCTGAGAATTCGAGATTATTTCGTGATTAGCGTGACTTTTCTGGCTCTGACTGTTTTTTTTCTGGTGTTCCATGACAGCTATTCACTGGATCAGAGCGTCTCAGACGTTGTTGTTTCAGGCAGCGCCGCTATTTTCGCGGAAAACGACGAGGAGAAAATTGCGCTGACAGAGTATATGGACGAAGAACGTCCTATGGTTCTGATCCTTACCGGGAGCGGTTCGCAGAATGAGAGTTCGGAGCAGGTGACAGAGGTAATTTCCGCTCTGAAGCGTCCGTGGTATTCATTAGAGAAAATCTCTGATGCAACCGAAGAACAGCTTGAAAGCTCCGGGATCATCATAGCGGCGGTGGACAGCCTCTCCGACTGGGAGGAAGCAGAGGAGACGATTGCCTATGTTGAAGAGGAGGGAATCCATCTGATCGTGACGACCTGCAGCGGGGGAGAGGATGGCAGTGAAATATCGGAAAAACTTGGAATCCTGGAGTCCTCCGGTGAGACGGAGATCGAAGGTATGGTTGTCTTTGAAGGAATTCTCATGCAGGGAAGGAAATATTATGATGATTTGCCGCTTGAAGTGGAGGATCTTTCACTTGATGCTTACTGCACAGTGTGGATAAAGGATCGAATAGACCAGAAGGAGAATGGAGACATTCCGGTGATGTGGGAGCGATCTCTTGGCAGCGGCGATGTCTTTGTGATGAATCATTCGCTTTTGTCTGGCGGATATGGTTCTGGCCTCCTGACTGGAATTATCAGCCGATATTCGGAAACCTTTGTATATCCTGTAGTGAATGCGAAGGTAGAGCTGGTTGATTATTTTCCGGATGTATCCAACGGGGAGGAGACAGTGCTTGAGACACTTTATAGCCGTACAGAAACCGCTGTGGTCCGGGATATTTTCTGGCCTTCCCTTTCTAAAATCATGAAAAATATCGGGTTGACCGCCACTTTTTTCACACATGTATCGGACGAGGAAAAGGAGAACAGCACTTATCAGTACCTGGAGGATCTCATCACAAAGGCTGGGTATCTTCTGGTTGAAACTGAGATTGATAATGTGACAGAGCTGCTGAATTTCCCGGTCTTGTGTGTGTGGAATAGCGGTGGTGATGAGAGTATGCTTACGGCGGACGGCTGGATATCCACAGCCGGTCTGCTGTCCCACTATATAGATATGCGGGAAGTGCTTGGGGAAAACGGTGAGGATATCCGTTATGAGTGGACGCAGTATTCCAGGGAGCTGGCTACTTTTATGGACGAGCTTTACGGTGAAGCCGACTGGATAGACAGCGTATCTTTGCAGGAAGGCGTCGCCCGTTACCAGGTATACTGTGAGCTGCAGCCTGAAATCACGATCACGGAGAAAGGAATCACAATAGAGAATGAAGGGCTCAGCGCGGAAGCGTACTTTGTGGTTCGAACATCGAGAAAGCTTCAGGATATCGGCACCGGCTGTGAGACGGAGCAGATTGACGGAGAATACTACCTCGTTCGGGTGACCGATGAGGACGCAGAGATACTTTTTGAGGAATAGCTGGAGGGGGACAAGATGGTAATTGACCTGATTGCTGAGGGATCCTATCCATATGTACAGGGAGGCGTATCAAGCTGGGTGCAGATGCTGATAAAAGACAACCCGGATTACGAATTTGTGGTTCAGACCATCCTGCCGGATCGGACGGACAGCGGTAAATTTAAATACACGCTGCCTCAGAATGTGACA
>JAJQIE010000168.1 GCA_021199395.1 Lachnospiraceae bacterium
GTGCTGATCGGACCCTACTGTCTGGGGCGTTTGGGCATACCGGGGCTGGGATTTGCCACAATGGAGGATGTGGATAATCTGGCTCTGGTGTCAGATGTGGCCCTGGGCTTCATCGCGTTTTCCATTGGAAATGAATTTCGGCTGTCGCAATTGAAAAAAACCGGAAAACAGGCGACGATCATCGGTATTGTACAGGCGCTGACAGCGACCTTTTTTGTAGATGCCGCGCTGCTGCTTTTTTGCGTTGCGACAAACGGAAGCCTCACGGTAGCCCAGGCCATCACACTTGGCGCGATCGCGACCGCGACTGCCCCTGCGGCGACGCTGATGGTTGTGCGCCAGTATAAGGCGAAGGGATCGCTGGTTGATCTGCTGCTGCCGATCGTAGCGCTGGACGACGCGGTGGGACTGGTGATATTTGCGGTGAGCTTTGGGATCGCCAAAGCGTTGGGGAGCGGCGCTTTTGACCTGATTTCGATTCTGGTAAATCCGCTGCTGGAGATCGCCTTTTCGCTGGCGCTCGGCGCGCTGATGGGGTGGCTGCTTACGCAGCTGGAAAAGCTGTTCAACTCCAATACCAACCGCCTGAACATGTCTATTGCGTTTGTGTTTCTGACTACAGCGCTTTCAATGACAGAATTCAGTGTCGGACCGGTGACGATCGGATTTTCTTCGCTTCTGGTATGTATGATGCTCGGTACTGTATTCTGCAATCTCTGTCCGTTGTCGGATGAGATCATGGAAAAGACGGATCGCTGGACAAGTCCGCTTTTCGCCGCGTTTTTTGTAATTTCCGGCGCAGAGCTGGAGCTTGGCGTGTTCCGGAACGGCACAATCGTACTGATCGGGCTTATTTACATCATCACACGATCCGCCGGAAAATATCTGGGGGCATATGTGTCGGCGAAGGCCACGCATTGCAGTGAAACGATCTGCAGATATCTGGGTATCACGCTTCTGCCCCAGGCGGGCGTGGCGCTGGGAATGTGCGTGACAGCCCAGGAGCTGGGAGCGGAGGGCGACCTGATCCGCAATATAACGCTTTTTGCTATTTTGATCTACGAGCTTTTTGGCCCTATGCTGACAAAGATGTCGCTGATGAAGGCGGGAGAGATTCAGCCGATGAGCGAAGATGTTCGGAACCGTCGGCAGATCAATCTGGAAAACGCAAGGAATACAAGGCAGCGATAAGTAAAACGACTTATATATAAGGAGGAAAGACATGGATATTATCTGTATGGGAGAAATGCTGATTGATTTTACACCGGGAAAGGAGGAACGCAGCTATGTCTGCAATCCGGGCGGAGCACCCGCGAACGCCTGTATCGCGATTGCCAGAAATGGCCTGGAGACAGGCTTTTTGGGACGGCTGGGAAATGATGATTTTGGGAAGCTCCTTAAAAGCACCCTTGAAAAAAATCATGTAGAAGTGCTTCTTCCGGAGCTGACGGACAAGGCGGTCACAACGCTGGCGTTTGTAACTCTGTATGAAGGAGGCGAGCGCTCGTTTACCTTCGTGCGTAAGCCTGGGGCGGATATTCTGCTGGAGGCTTCGGATATTGATGAGGATAAAATAAAAGGCACAAAGCTGCTGCATTGCGGTTCTGTCGGTATGTCAGCGAATCCGAGCCGTGAGGCGCATTTTCACGCGATGGAGCTGGCCAGAAAAAATGGAAAGATGATCAGCTATGACGTGAATTACCGCAATATGATCTGGAGCTTTGAGGACGCGAAAGCAGTGGTAGATCGCGTGCTTCCGTATGTCGATCTGTTAAAGGTATCAGATGAGGAGCTGGAGTTTGTCGGGGGTGAGGATAATATCCCGCCTCTGATGAAGACGTATGGGATTTCGGTTGTGATCGAGACGCTGGGCTCAAATGGAGCGAAGTATTTTTACGACGGAAAAGAAGGTACGGTTTCCGGGCATAAGGTAAAAGCCGTTGACGCGACGGGCGCAGGCGACGCGTTCTGGGGCGGTTTTCTTTCAAAGCTGCTGATGAGCGGAGTGGAAAGTGTCGCAGACCTGAATGAGAATCTGGTGCGGGATGCTCTGGCGTATGGGAACGCGTCCGGAGGTCTTTGCGTGCAGAAGATGGGCGGTATACCGGCTCTTCCGACAAGAGAGGAGATTGAGAGCTTTATCTCAGAAAAAGTGTGACGGCTGGAGACGACAGATGTCGTTTCCTGTAAATCAGGAGCGGTAAATATGGAGATGGAATATAAGAAAAAGCTGGATGCTTATATTGACAGCAAAAGAGAAGAAATGCTTGAGGATTTGAAGCTTCTGGTGCGGATTGACAGTAAAAAGGGAGCGCCGGAGAGCGGAAAACCATTCGGCTCTGGTCCGGCGGCCGTATTGTCCGCGGCTGGGGATCTGATGAGGAAATGCGGGCTGTCTGTGAAAAATTATGAGAATTATGTGGTGACCGGCGATTTGACGGATGCGCCCAGAGGGCTGGACATTCTGGCTCATCTGGATGTTGTTCCTGTGACGCAGGACTGGACGGTGACGGATCCCTTCGAGCCAAAGGTGGTGGACGGCCGGATTTACGGACGTGGAACCGCGGACGACAAAGGGCCGGCAATCGCGGCGCTGTATGCGCTCAGGGCGATAAAAGAGCTGGGGATCCCGATGAGAAAGAGCGTGCGTCTGGTGCTTGGCTCGGACGAGGAGTGCGGTTCGAGTGATCTGGACTATTACTATGGGATTGAGCAGGAAGCGCCGTATACCTTTACACCGGATGCGGATTTTCCGGTGATCAATATTGAGAAGGGACGTCTGGAAGCGGAGTTTTATGCGGAATTCGGGGAAAACGGGAGGCGAAAGGAGCAATGCGCGTCCGCTGCCGAACATACGGCGGACGGCTGGAATGCGACAGAAGCCCAGGCACCCTTGCCGCGTCTGCGCAGCCTCAGAAGTGGAGATAAGGCAAATGTAGTGCCGGGAAGAGCCGTTCTTGAAGTGGAAGGAGTGCCGGAAAAGACTGTGCGCGCTGTGGCGGATGTCGTGGAAAAGGAAACAGGCGTTCGCTTCCTGATTGCTGAAACGGATCAGGCCCGGAACGCTTTGGCGGACGGGAATGGGACGCAGACAGATTTGGACGGGAAGCTGCTCAGGATCGACGTGTGCGGGCAGGCTGCTCACGCTTCCACGCCGCAGGAAGGAAAAAATGCGCTGACCGCGGCTCTACGTCTCGTATCCAGGCTTCCACTGACAAAATCAGACGGGCTGGATGCGCTGTGTTCCCTGGAACGGCTGATGCCATATGAAGATACCTGTGGCAGGACGCTTGGCGTCTGCCGCGAGGAAGAACAGTCCGGTGCTGTGACGCTGTGCTTTAGTATTCTGGACTACACGCCGGAGCGATTAAGCGGAGCATTTGATATGCGCCTGCCGATTGGCTGTACGGAGGAGAATACAAAAGAACCGATCATGCGTCAGCTTGGCGAATGTGGAATCCACATGAAGGATGTTCCAATGACAAAGCCGCATTATGTGCCGGGCGATTCTGATTTCATAAAGATACTGCTGGAGAGCTATGAGCGGTATACCGGGAAAAAGGGGAGTCCGCTTTCCACCGGGGGAGGCACTTATGTACATGGACTTGAACGCGGTGTGGCGTTCGGCTGTATGTCGCCGGAGGTGGACAACCATATGCACGGCGACGATGAGTTTATGGAGATCGGTACGCTGATCATGAGCGCGAAAATTTTTGCGGATGCCGCGGTGCGTATCTGCAACGAACTGTAAAAGAAAAGGGGGCCTATTTTCTAAACAATCTGTGAAACCACTGCAAAACAGGCAAAAACGCTTGACAAAAATAGCAGGAAAATTATAATTACAATCCTGAATTATTCACGGGACTACGCCATTGTGGCGAAAAACCCGCATAGTTACT
>JAJQIE010000068.1 GCA_021199395.1 Lachnospiraceae bacterium
TTTACCGGCAGGATGAGGCGTTCAAAAATAAGATCCTGAACGGAAAGGGCTTCTGTCTGCATCATTTCGGGATTTTATGCGGGGAAGCCGACCGTTATCTGAGCGATAAGGAAAAAGCGGAATTCTATCCCGCCATTTTCGACGTCATGGAAAAGAATTTTGCTCGCATCGAAGACGATATATCCTGGCTGGTCGACAAGTTTGACTACCGCAACCGGGACGCGGACTGGAAAAATTCAAAGGACGCGCTCACGCGTGGGATGCAGAAGCTGCGCGGCGGATATCCGGTTGATCCGCCGCACAGGGCAAAATAAACTGCGCGAAGCGTAGATCCTTATGGCATGCCAGCCTCTGCGCATAACGATGTGCCAGGGGATGAAAAATATCCTCTGGCACAAGTTCCTCAAAGAAAAACTCAGACTTACACTTTCATAATATCCGTCCAGCGCCGACGGATACAACATTTCGCGACAGCTTCTTACTCCTCTCTGCACGTGATCTCCCCGTGCAGCGTCTGCAGAGACTTCACTTCTCCATTTCCATGTTCTTTTACATATCTGATGCCCTGAGCGGTTACTCTCGCAGCCGCCATCGTGGTCATATATGGAATTTTCGCCTTTATCGCAGCTTTTCTCAGATAGCTGTCGTCATGGGCGCTCTCTTTGCCGACCGGCGTATTCACGATCAGATCAATGTCGCCGTTGGTGATGAGATCCAGGATATTCGGCCTGCCCTCGTACAGCTTCTTTACCTTTTCCGCTTTCACTCCATTTGCGTTCAGCAGATCGCAGGTCGTACCGGTCGCGAGAATCCGGAACCCATCCTCCGCAAAGCTGCGGGCGATCTCGACTACCTCCGGCTTGTCCTTGCTGCTGACGGAAATCAGCGCGGTACCCTCAAGCGGAAGCCGGGTCTGCGTCGCCTCCTGCGCCTTATAGAACGCCTCCCCATAGGAGGCAGAAAGTCCCAGGACTTCCCCGGTCGAGCGCATCTCCGGTCCGAGAACAGGGTCAACCTCCGGGAACATATTAAACGGGAATACCGCTTCCTTGACGCCGTAATACGGAATATTCTGCGCTTTCATAGCGGGAACAGGCGACGGACGTCCGGTAATCTCGGAAGTGATGATGTCCGTAGCCAGAGGCACCATGCGGATATTGCAGACCTTAGACACAAGCGGAACCGTCCGGGATGCGCGCGGGTTCGCTTCCAGCACAAAGACTCTGCCATTCTCAATCGCGTACTGCATGTTCATCAGGCCCTTTACATGCATTTCTTCCGCGATTTTTTTCGTATATTCTTCGATCGTCTTTACATTTTCCTCCGAAATATGAACGGATGGGATAATGCACGCCGAATCTCCTGAGTGAATGCCGGCAAGCTCAATATGCTCCATCACCGCAGGTACAAACGCATGCGTGCCGTCGCTGATCGCGTCCGCCTCACACTCCAGCGCATGGTTCAGAAACCGGTCGATCAGGATCGGACGATCCGGCGTCACGCCGACAGCCGCCGCCATATAGCTTTCCATGCTCTCATCATCATAGACGACCTCCATACCTCTTCCTCCGAGGACATAGGACGGGCGAACCATGACCGGATAGCCGATCTCCTTTGCGATCGCTTTCGCTTCCGCCACATTGACCGCCATCCCGGACTCCGGCATCGGAATCTCCAGCTTCTCCATCATTGCCCGGAACTGGTCGCGGTCTTCCGCCAGGTCAATGACCGACGGCGCGGTGCCGAGAATCCTCACGCCATTTTTTTCGAGCTCCGCAGCGAGATTCAGAGGCGTCTGTCCGCCGAACTGGGCTATCACGCCAAGCGGCTTCTCTTTCCGGTAAATACTCAGCACATCCTCCAGCGTGAGAGGCTCAAAGTACAGCTTGTCAGAGGTGTCGTAGTCCGTCGAAACTGTCTCCGGGTTGCAATTGACAATAATCGTCTCGAATCCCAGCTTTTTCAGCGCGAGGGAAGCATGTACACAGCAGTAATCAAACTCAATGCCCTGGCCGATCCGGTTCGGACCGCCGCCCAGGATCATAATCTTGGGTTTCCCTTCTGTGACCGGATTTTTGTCCTCCGCATTATAGGTCGAGTAATAGTAGGCGCTGTTTTCCGTGCCGCTCACATGCACACCTTCCCAGGCCTCCTCCACGCCAAGCAGAATGCGGCGCGCGCGTATGTCATCCTCCGGAACCTCCAGGATCTGACTTAAATATTTATCCGAAAATCCATCCTTCTTCGCGGCAATCAAAGCCTCGTCGGACGGCAGCTTTTCCCTGCTCTGGCAGAGCGCTTCCTCTTCTTCTACCAGCTCCTTCATCTGTTCAATAAACCAGGCCTTTACATGGGTGATCTCATGAATCTCTTCCACAGTCGCGCCCCTGCGCAGCGCCTCGTACATGATGAAATGGCGCTCACTCGAAGGCGTGATCAGCATGGAGAGCAGTTCTTCTTTCGATTTTGTGTCAAAATCCTTTGCGTGTCCGAGTCCGTAGCGTCCGGTTTCCAGAGAACGGATCGCTTTCTGGAAGGCTTCCTTATAGGTCTTTCCGATGCTCATGACCTCACCGACCGCGCGCATCTGCGTCCCCAGCCTGTCCTCCACCCCCTTAAATTTTTCAAACGCCCAGCGGGCAAATTTGATGACGACATAATCGCCATCCGGCACATATTTATCCAGCGTGCCGTATTTTCCGCATGGAATCTCAGACAGGGACAGCCCTGAAGCCAGCATCGCCGATACCAGAGCAATCGGAAAACCGGTCGCCTTGGAAGCAAGTGCAGAAGACCGGGAGGTGCGCGGGTTAATCTCGATAACTACAATCCGGTCCGTCTTAGGGTCGTGCGCGAACTGCACATTCGTGCCGCCGATGACCTGTACGGACTCCACGATCTTATATGCCTGCTCCTGCAGGCGCTTCTGTACGTCCTCAGAGATCGTGAGCATCGGAGCTGCGCAGAAGGAATCCCCGGTATGGACGCCCATCGGATCAATGTTTTCAATGAAGCAGACCGTAATCATGTTGTTGTCCTTGTCACGGATCACCTCCAGCTCCAGCTCCTCCCAGCCAAGGACAGATTCCTCCACAAGCACCTGTCCGACCAGGCTCGCCTGCAGTCCGCGCGCGCATACGGTCTTTAACTCGTCTCTATTGTATACCAGGCCGCCTCCCGCGCCGCCCATCGTGTAGGCGGGGCGCAGCACGACCGGATAGCCCAGCTCATCCGCAATGGCCAGCGCTTCCTCCACACTGTAGGAAACCTGGCTTTTCGCCATCTCAATACCGAGCGCATTCATCGTATTTTTAAACTCAATGCGATCCTCACCGCGCTCAATCGCGTCTACCTGCACGCCGATCACCTGCACGCCGTATTTATCCAGAACGCCCGCGTTCGCCAGCTCAGAGCACAGGTTCAGACCGGACTGCCCTCCGAGGTTCGGAAGCAGCGCATCCGGACGCTCCTTTGCTATAATCTGCTCCAGCCGCGCCACATTCAGAGGCTCAATATACGTGACATCCGCGATCTCCGGATCTGTCATGATCGTCGCCGGATTTGAATTCACCAGCACAATCTCATAGCCCAGCTTCTTCAACGCCTTGCAAGCCTGCGTGCCGGAATAGTCAAACTCGCACGCCTGGCCGATAATGATCGGACCGGATCCGATGATCAAAACCTTGTGGATATCTGTTCTCTTTGACATAAATGTCCTCCTGTAAATTGTAATCTGGCGATTCTACGTCCAACTGCTCCAAGTATAAGCGAAAGTCCCAAAAAAGACAACCGCTTTTTGATAGTTTGCTTATTGACTCAAACTTCCCGTTACAGGTCACACCTTGACCAAATTTATGTTATTTCTGTCTCTACAGGTGTGAC
>JAJQIE010000155.1 GCA_021199395.1 Lachnospiraceae bacterium
CGACCACCGAGATATACACCGTCTAATTCTTCTGCAGCGTCAGATTTTTATAAGATACAGGCCCTGAAAAGCTCCGGATATGAGGTACGGGATTTTGAATGTGCCTCGGTATTTTACAGCTGTATGAAAGAACAGCTCCCCTCCCTGATACTTCTGGATACCATTCTGCCGGATCGCGGGGGTCTGGATATCGTCAGGGAGCTGCGGTCGAATGCGCGGACACATCGTCTTCCGATTATTCTGGTAGCCTCACATTCTACGGAGCTCGACCGGGTGAGAGGGCTTGACAGTGGGGCGGATGACTATATTACAAAACCTTTTGGCGTGATGGAGATGCTTTCCCGTGTAAAAGCGCTGATACGCCGGAGCAGGAACACGAATGAGGAGAGATTTTTTCGCGAGGGACCGATTTTTGTGAATGATGAAAAGCGGGAAGCTTTTATCAGTAACGCTCCCATGACCCTGACCTATAAGGAATATGAGATCCTGAAGCTGTTTCTCATAAACGCGGGAGCCGTAGTACCGCGCGAACAGATTGTGCAACGCGTGTGGGGGGCTGATTTTGAGAAGAATTCAAGGACTCTGGATATTCATATCAGGAGTTTGCGGCGAAAGCTTGGAAATGCGGGAACTATGATAAGAACAGTACGCCGGGTCGGCTATATACTGGACGGGAAGCTACAGTGAATGGCAAACAGAAAGGACTTTGAGAAAAAACAAAGGCGGAAAAAGCGAGGGCCGAAAGAAATGATATATACATTGGGAAATCAGCTTATAGAGACGGATATGGATACAGTGCTTCAGACCGGCTCTCCCGCTGTATTTATAGTCAGTGAAAATCAGAGCCAGAGTGTGCTCAATGCCCTTTCCATGAATGTGGAACTGGATCGCTCTCTTTCGGAGATTTGTTTTTGCAAGGTAGAGAGCCAGCAGGACTGTCTGTATGGTACGCTCGCGATTCCAAGATTATTGGATATACTGGGCTGCCGCTATCTGGTCGCTTTTATTATTACGGGAAACTACATTGTGCTTGTAGACGACAGCGGTTTTGCGTTGCGCCTGATTGAGAGAATCCGGATGAAACGGGTGCATCAGGGAGATACGCGGGAGCGCTTTCTGTATAATTTTATTACGGAATTTATTTCAGGGGACGCTGTGATCCTGGATCAGTATGAGCATGAGCTGATGGAGCTGGAGGATGAGACGGCAAAGGGCGATATTGACAACATCCAGAGTCGGCTGCAGCCCATACGCAAGCAGCTTCTGACGCTGCGGAGCTATTATGATCAGCTTATGGATATGATACGGGAGCTGGAGGAAAATGAGAATCGCTATTTTGCACGCAAGCAATTGAAATATTTTGGCACCGCTGCCGACCGGGCCGAACGGCTCAAGGATCGCACCAGCTATCTTCTGGAATATGCGCAGCAGGTGCGCGACGCATGGCAGTCTTTGGCGGATGCGCGGCAGAACGACAATATGCGTTTTCTGACGGTCATATCGACGATCTTTTTTCCGCTGACTCTGATCACCGGATGGTATGGAATGAATTTTGAAAACATGCCGGAGCTTGCGAACGGATATCCGGTTGTGATACTGGTGAGCCTGATTGTGCTCGTGATCTGCCTGATGATCTTTAAGAAACGAAAAATATTGTAAATGAGGTCAGCTGATTCCTTTTGCGCATTGTGATGGACAGGGAGTGGATGGAGAAGATGAATCATAGTATATATACAATTGTGGGTTATCTGATTGCAGTAGCGGCGCTGGTGATCATGGTCGCGGTGGCTGCTTTTCGGACAAACCGCAAATTTAAAAGGATACAGAAGCAGAATTTGCCTGCAAAGGAAGAGTGTGAGACGGATGATGGCGGATCCGAAAGACCACACAATCGTGAAGGCAGTAAAACAGGCGATAGTAAAATCGGTAAAACAGGTGATAAAGCGGTTCGCGACAGGTCTGGAAGCGGGCAACAGAAAACAGCAGAAGAAGGGAAAAGGAAAATGAAAGATACAAGCTGCTATCAGAACCGGGAATTGTCCTGGCTGAAATTTAACGGACGGGTATTGGAGGAAGCGGAATCATTGCAGAATCCCCTGTGCGAGAGATTGAATTTTCTGTCGATCTACCAGAGCAATCTGGATGAATTCTTTATGGTTCGCGTTGGCTCCCTGCATGACCGGATGCTCCTCAAAAAAGAGGAAAGGGAGAATAAGACGAATATGACGGCGGAGGAGCAGACAGAAGCAGTGCTCGCCGAGGTTCATACGATGAATGAAAGGAAGGATCGGGCTTATCAGGAGCTGATGGATGCCTTAGCCGAACAGGGAATACAGATTCTGAAATTTTCCTCACTGAATGAAGCGGAGGAGGCGGAGCTTGGCAGATATTTTTCAAGGGAAATTCAGCCGCTGCTTTTGACAATGGTGGTTGGGCGCAAACAGCCCTTCCCGTTTTTGAAGAGTAAGGACATTTATGCGGTTGCCGTTCTCAGCACCAAAAAAGAAAAGGGAAAGCTGGCGATCATTCCCTGCAGCAGTGAGCCTTCAAAACGCCTGGTGCCGGTTCCTGCGCGGCCTGGCTGTTATATACTGATGGAGGAACTGATCCTGCACTTCCTTCCTGTGGTATTCAAAAAGTATACGATCACGCGGAAATCACTGATTCGGATCACACGGAACGCGGACATTGACGCGGACAGTATTTATGATGAGGAACTGAATTACCGCGACCATATGGCGGAGGTGATTAAGCTGCGCCGCAAGCTTTGTCCGGTGCGCCTGGAGATATCCCGTGAGCTGAATGAGGAGATCGTGGCTCAGCTCTGCAGGGAGCTGGGGCTGAAGCCGGGACAGATTTTCTCTACCGAAGCGCCTCTGGATCTGTCCTTCCTGTACCAGATTCAGGACAGGCTGCGCCAGAATACCGAACTGTTCTATGAGAAACGGATCCCACAGAAAAGAGCGATGGTACGCGACGGAGAGCCAATGCTGCGCCAGGTTCTGGATCATGATATTCTGCTCTCCTATCCATATGAAAGCATGAACCCGTTTTTACGTATGCTGAATGAAGCCGCGGTGGATGAATCTGTCATTTCCATCAAAATGACGCTCTATCGGCTGGCAAAAAACAGCAAGGTGGTCGAGGCTCTGGTAGCGGCTGCAGAAAATGGGAAGCAGGTAGATGTGCTGGTAGAGCTGAAAGCGCGCTTCGATGAGGAAAACAACATTGAATGGTCGCGCCGCCTGGAGGACGCAGGCTGCCATGTGATATATGGCCTGGACGGGCTGAAGGTTCATTCCAAGCTCTGTCTGATTACGCTTCGAGTTCCGGAAAAGACCGCTTACATCGATCCGGATCGAAAGGCGTCTCCTGTGGAAACCTCTCCTCACAGTGATCCGGGGCAGGACGTGCCGTCAGTGGAAAGCCGTTATGCGAATGGCGGCACTGTGGAAAGCAGCATCCGTTATGTGACGCAGATCGGAACCGGTAACTACAATGAAAAAACCTCGCGCCTGTATACGGATCTGTCACTGCTCACTGCGGATGAGGAAATCGGGAAGGAAGCGGGAGAAGTCTTTACCGCGTTATTTATGGGAGAGACAGTAGAGCATATGGAACAGCTTCTCGTCGCGCCGAAATGCCTGCAGAACCGCGTCATCGAAATGATCGATGAAGAGATTCGTGAAAAGAAAGAGGGCAGGGAGGCCTACATAGGTGTGAAAATCAATTCCCTGACAGATAAACAGATTATTGACAAGCTGATCGAGGCCTCTGAGGCGGGCGTAAGGATAGATATGATCATCCGCGGGATCAACTGTATCCGCTCCGGAATTGAGGGAAAAACCGATAACATTCATATTATCAGT
>JAJQIE010000285.1 GCA_021199395.1 Lachnospiraceae bacterium
CACACGGCTACAAATAATCAGGTGTTTATAGATTTTCTGGCGCAGCTGAGGGCTTATTACCTTAAACGTCCGGGAACGGCCACTTTCCAGTCTGTGATTCTGGCAGGTGTATACGATGTTCGAAATATCAAGAGAAAGATACGTCCGGATGAGGAACATAAGACAAACAGTCCCTGGAACATCGCGGCTAAATTCCGCGTTGACATGAGCTTTTCCGCAGATGAGATCAGTGAGATGCTAAGGGAATATGAGGCGGATTATCACACCGGCATGGACAGAGCGAGGATTTCACAGCTCATCTATGATTACACTTCAGGATATCCGGTCCTTGTTTCCGGATTGTGTAAATTGCTGGATGAGGAAATTGCCGGGACTGAAGCATTTCCGGACAAAAGTGCGGCATGGACGATGGAAGGCTTGAATGAGGCTGTAAAGATCCTGCTTACCGAGCAGAATGCCCTGTTTGAGTCTTTGTGGGATAAGCTGAACCAGTATCCTGAAATGAGAGGGCGGATATACGACCTTCTGTTCCGGGGAGAACCGATACCTTTCAATATAGACGACCCGGTCACGAATCTGCTCCATATGTTTGGCTTTGTCAAAAATGAAGGCGGTACTATGCAGGTTGCGAACCGGATTTTTGAGACGCGGCTTTATAACTATTTCCTGATGACGGCAGAAGCTTCCAGAACAGAAATGTTCCGTCTGGGATCTGATGATAAGAATCAGTTTGTATCAGATGGTCATCTGGATGTCGAGCTTTTGCTTAAAAAATTTGTCGAGTATTTTGACGACATATACGGAGACCAGGACCAGAAATTTGTGGAAGAAGATGGACGTCGGTATTTTATGCTGTTTCTGAAGCCGGTTATCAACGGCACGGGGAATTACTATGTCGAGGCGCGCACCAGAAACAGAAAGCAGACAGATCTGATCATTGATTACCATGGGGAACAATTTGTGATCGAACTGAAAATATGGCGCGGCAACGCTTACAACGAACGCGGCGAAGAGCAGCTGTCGGAATATCTTGATTATTTTCATCTGAAAAAGGGCTATATGCTCAGCTTTAACTTTAATAAGAAGAAAGAGACAGGCATAAAAAGGATTCAGCTAGGCGATAAAGTGCTGATTGAGGCGGTAGTATAACCCGGGAAATAGACGACTAAGGCCGCATGGCATCTACAGCCGTAACTATTACTATTCAGACCATTCATAGTTCTTCAGCCCACGCATCCGAATCAGATAGCTGGAGACCAGTATCACATCTGCGCCCAGCCAGGCAAGTACTTCCGCGTAGAAGATGCCGTTCTCTCCGATCAGTGTGGGGAGCAGCATCGCAGAACCGATTACGATGGAGGTAGCGACAGCGGTGACCAGAGCGGCACGCATCCCCTTACGGATCCGGCGAATCTTTCCGGCACCAAGGTTTTGCCCGATATACGTCACTATTGCATATCCGAAGGATGTGGCCGCAATCTCAAGCATACCATAGAGCTTGTTTGTCGCTGTAAAGCCCGCGATGAATAAAACTCCAAATCCATTTACGACAAACTGAACGATCATTCCGCCGGTGGCGATGATTCCATTTTGAAATGCCATGGGGCTCCTAATTTCATCAGGTACAGGCAGAGAGAGCGGCTGATCCGAAAGTCTTTCCGCGACAGGGACAGAAATTCAATACGGCGGATTGCGCGAAAACAGAATACTCCCGAGCAGGCCTGCGCGATAATAGTTGCCGCTGCTGCTCCGGCGATTCCCCAGTGGAAGACCAGTACAAATAAAAGATACAGTGCGATATTGATTCCTGCTGCCAGCAGCATCGCGTAAAGCGGTGATTTGCTGTCGCCGAACGCGCGCAGGACTGAGGCCAGGACGTTATACGCCATCACTACCGGAATGCCCGCGAACAGGATCCGCAGGTAGAGCAATGCGCTTCCCATTATCGTATCGGGCGTCTGCAGAAGACCGAGCAAAGGGCGGAGCAGGCACTGTCCGGTTAAAAGCAGTATCATGGCGGATACAGCTGCCAGTACAGTTGCGTTTGCCACAGTCCGCCTCAGCCCACTATAGTCTTCTGCTCCAAAGTCATGCGCCATTTTAATTTTGCTATTTTTTTTATAAATGACATATTATAGTTGTAATGAATTGTTTCAGAAAAAGTGAGTACTTATATCAAGAAACTCGATATACCATGTATATCATGCCTGCATGACAGACTATGCAGCGCCATACATTTAAGGATCAAACCCAAACGGCTTTTATGCCGGAACACACTATTATAAAAATATATTACAGGAACCTGCTGCGCAGAACCCTGTAATCAGATTGATGGGGCTATCGCCCCTTTTATCGGCAGTCCCTTGCGGAACTTCCGATAAGCTATATTATGAGAAGAAAACCGCTTCTCATAATTACTCGCAGCAAAAACGGGCTGTTCGTTAGCTTACAAAGTCCGCTTTCGCTGGCATGGAACAAACGGTCTGCGACCGAAAGATTTCAAACCATTCAGAATAATGAGAATAAGTACTCTCCACAGGATAAGGAGAGGGTTCTGTAAATGAATATAGACAGGAATATATCGGACAGCAATGGAGGTTTAAATGCAGGTTTTTCCGCACAGGATATGCATGATTATGCCATCAAATGTGGTATGATTAATGCTGACGATGTGCAGGGAAAAATGCGACAGAAGGAGAGAAAGGAACTGTAACCCAAAAGTGTAACCAGAATTCTGTCACTGTCAAAAAAAATGTAAAAACACATCGGTTTCAATCGCATATCAGGCAGACCGAAAAAGAAAAAAACAGGGATCGGGATTCCCCTGAACTCGCATAAACACTGGCTTTTTCGAAAATTGTCCATGATTCGCGAAAGCAAATCATGGACGTAGGCCGAGCCATTGCCGATAGGCGATTTTGCATGGCGAGGCTTTCCAGGCCATGAAAAAAACACCGCCCCCGATACTCCATGGTCATCGAAAACAGTGCTTTCCGTGCGCGATCAGAGGCTCGAACCCTGGACATTGACGAAAAAAGCCGCGAAATGGAGGGGTTTGCACATCGTCCGTGCGTGGTGTAATCAAAAGTGTAATCAAAGATACAGGTATAAGCCAGGAGGAAACTGTCTGGCTTTTGTGGTTGAATGGGGCACGTTGGGTTTCTTTCAGAAAATGTTCATGGTTGAATTCACAATGGTTTTATGGTAATCTATATGAAAAGCAAGGATAATTGGCAGAAACAGCAAAGGAAGGCGGTGGCTGAGATGGGGCAGAATGTAACAGACCAGATGATGCAAAAATTTCGTCTTATGGATGATGATTTTATGTCTCTGGTTTTTGGAGGGAACATTGAGGCTACACAGCTATTGCTTAATATTATTTTAGAAGATCCTGATTTGAGAGTCACGGAAACCACAGGACAATTTGAGATTAAAAATCCAAATGGCCGTTCGGTTCGTCTTGATATACATGCGATAAATAGCAAGGGTGAGCACTTCGATGTTGAAATACAACGCAGCGACCGTGGCGCCGGGGCTGAGCGAGCACGGCTGAACAGCAGCCTGCTTGATACGAGACTGGCAAGGCGTGGAGATAAAATAGTAAAGCTGGCTCCCGCTTATGTGATTTTTATCACAGAAAATGATGTTCTTGGCGGTGGATTGCCTATGTATCATATTAACCGCACAGTAGAGGAAATGAATCATAAGGTTTTTGGAGATGGTTCGCATATCATATATGTAAATGGCGCATTCGATGATGAATCAAGCCAGATTGGAATGCTGATGCATGATTTTAGATGCACATCTGCAGAAGATATGCATTTTGCAGTTTTGGCTGACCGGGTGCGGTACTTTAAAGAAACGGAA
>JAJQIE010000332.1 GCA_021199395.1 Lachnospiraceae bacterium
ATGCCCGAACGCTCTATGTCTTCGCCCATGCCACGCAGCAAGTGCGTGGCATGGATGTGAACAGTAACCAAATACAGACTGGAGGAATTCACATGAAGATCATTGCTTATGAAGTCAGGGAAGATGAAAGGGAACATTTTGATCGTTATACCAAAGAGTTTGAAATTGATTTACTTCTAACAGAGCAAATTCCTACGTTGGACAATGCTTCTCTCGCTGCCGGATGTGATGGCGTTACCATGCTGGGACAGGGGAAAATTGATTCTGATCTGTTAGATGAATACAAACGTTTGGGCATCCAGTGCATCAGCACCCGCACGATTGGGTATGACCATATAGACCTCAACTATGCCAAAAAGATCTGCCTGCCCGTATGCAACGCATTTTACGATCCAAACGGCGTGGCCGAATACACGGTAATGCTAATGCTTCTGTGCATCCGCCACTATAAAGCGGCACTGTGGCGTGCACAGGTCAATGACTATTCTCTCCAGGGTCTCTATGGAAGGGAAATGCGAAATCTGACAGTAGGAATTTTAGGAACCGGTCGAATCGGGACACAGGTTGCGAAACTTCTCTCCGGTTTCGGATGCAGAATTCTGGGTTTTGACCATCATCCGGGCAAAGCATCCCAGTGGCTCACCTATACTGATCTGGATACCCTTTATCAGGAAAGCGATATCATTACCATCCATCTGAACCTGAGCGGTCAGACACGCCACATAATAAATCAGGAAACCATCTCCAAAATGAAAGACGGCGTCATTCTGATCAACTGCGCACGCGGCGGCCTGATGGATACTGACGCCCTCATCGCCGGGATCGAGAAAAAGAAAATCGGCGGTCTGGGGCTTGACTGTTTTGAACACGAGGAAGGGATTTATCATCTGGACCGCCGTGATGACATCATCAGCAATCAATCCATGGCATACCTTCGTCAGTTTCCAAATGTAGTTATGACACAGCACATGGCTTTCTACACAGACGCGGCGGTAGCCAACATGGTTCGATGCGGCATAGAAGGAATCTATTCCGTCATCATGAAAGGCGGCTATCCGGCACTCCTTTGATACCTGCAGACAGGCCGATTTAATTTTATGGAACAAATTGCTGAGCGCCAGTGGCGCTCGTTTAGCCCTCGCCGGGTGCATCCCACGCTGTGCGCGGGATATTCAACGACCTAAGTGGCAACGAAGAGCACGGCTGCAAAGCAGCCTTCCTATGTGCATCGTGTGCATCCTGCGGAGCGTTTTTGTCTAATGAAAATGTAATCTGCCTTCGGTTGGGATTTGTTGACGGAAGGATTTGGCCACTTGAGGAAACAGGTGAGCAGTACCACGTCACGAGAGAGCGTATCCGGCAGATAGAAGCAAAAGCCCTGCGGAAGCTGCGCCTTCCATCGCGGCGGTCACAACTTGTAGATTTCTTATAAGTATACGAGAATTATTGCAAAACAACAAAAAGATCGGCATCGCCAGTCAGCATAAGAGAGCGCTGCTCCTGTTCCATCTTTTCCTGATCCGGAATTGCATACGCTGACTGGATATAATAACGTTTGGAGCCCTTATTGCAGACAAAGTCAATCTCCAACTGCTTGCGAATACTCTTGCCATTGAAATCTGTACTATTTTGCACAATCACTCCTACATCCACATTGAAGCCGCGAATTTTCAACTCGTTAAAGATAATGTTTTCCATGGAATGCGTTTCTTCTAACTGCCGGAAATTTAATCGGGCATTGCGAAGTCCCATATCGGTGAAATAATATTTCTGCATTTTTGTCCAGTCGAACGTTTTCTCATACACCCTGATACCAAAACATGCTCTCATTTACAACAGCTTCTTCCATTTCCCGAATGCTGCCGATTGTCGTCTCACAAATCGAGCCATAAATGCCTGCCCAATGGGCGTTATCTTCATTTATTATAATACTATCCACCATTGCGATCACGCAGTGTCACATCCACTCAAAATTATCCTTTCCGGCACCAAGCTCAAAATGGTATTTGCCGATTCCCAGATCAGCGCCGGAATAAGAGCCATTCGCGCAGGTCATGCTTACCTTATTTCCCTTACCTTTGATGGTAAATGCCTGCTTATTCATCGCCGTTGGGGCCAGTAAAGCCGCCTTAACACCTTCGTTAAACCATTTCGGGGCAGTGCCATCATAGGACGATATGTCTGATGACTTTTTCGATTTGTGCGGGACACCCTGATTCTCACCATATCCTGCCACGACAATTCCGATAATTTTCGTGTTGTCTTGCGCATTTACATTCTTTTTTGCGTTCTTACGGCTGAACATTCCGCCAATCCACCAGGTATTCAGGCCGAGCGTTTGCGCATAAAGCATCAGATCAGCGCTGCTGTATCCCAGCTTTTCGTCAATGCCCGGCTTGTCGGGGCCCGCCAGGATGATGTAGTTTTTGACACCCTTTGACATCAGCGCCGCTATAATCCCCGGCATCGCATCCTTACTTTCCGTGACAAGCTTCATATTCAGACCATATTTCTGATTCTGAGCTTTAATTCTGTCATTTAGCTGCCGAATATCATTAGCCGACAGCGGCTTATCCGTGTATTTGCTTACTTTATGTCGTGCGCTCATTGCTTCCTGTAATGTCATAATGACCTCCTTTTTGATGTGGTTTCATGCATCAGAACATAATTATTCAGTATCTTCGCAGTTACATCAGGTTTTCTTTTTCCTTACAAAAAACGGCAGAACCGCTTTTGCTCCTTTAAATAACGGCCCTTCAAATTCTTTTGCTACCGCCTTCAGGTTTTGCCGGATCGGCAGGGACTGCGGACAATGCTGCTCGCATTTCCCACATTCTTTACACAGGCTGGCGTAGCTGGGCTTGTCATTCATCAGGGTTCCCATGTAATATTGGATCAGCCCCTGGCTTTTGCTTATGGAATAACGGGTATTGTAAGCAGTAAAGCAGGCCGGGATATCCACTCCGGCAGGACATGGTGTACAGTAATGACAGCCTGTACAGTGAACCTTATAGGATTCTTTAAAAATTTCCCTGACATCCCGGATGGCGTCCTGTTCTGCCTCTGTCAGCATTCCGGGTGCAGCGGTATCCGCAACCCGGACATTATCATCCAGCTGTTCCTGTTCATTCATACCGCTTAAAACTACTGTGACCTCCGGCTGGTTGTACAGCCACCGGAATCCCCAGGCAGCCGGAGAGATGTCCGGATTTGTCTGCCGGAATCGCTCTACCGCCTTTTTCGGCAGTTTTTTCGCCAGCTTGCCGCCCAGAAGCGGCTCCATAATCATGACCGGCATTCCTTTCGCCGCAGCCGCTTTCAATCCGGTGACGCCAGCCTGATAGTTTTCATCCGAATAATTGTACTGAATCTGGCAGAAATCCCAGTCGTAAGCATCCAGCAAAGCCAGAAATTCACTCTGCGCTCCATGAAAGGAGAAGCCAAAGTTCCGGATCTGTCCGGATTTCTTCTTCTCTTTGGCCCACTCACGAATGCCCCAGCTGCAGAGCGTTTCCCACGTTTTCATATCCGTCAGCATATGCAGCAGGTAATAGTCGATATGATCCGTCTGCAAATGTTCCAGATGTTTGTCAAAAAACTTATCCAGATCCTCCGCTTTCCGGCACATGATCAGCGGCATTTTTGTTGCAATGAAAACCTGATCGCGCAGATTGTGCTTTTTCAGGACACTGCCCAGAATCTCTTCGCTTCCGGTATAGACATAAGCCGTGTCAAAATAGTTGATCCCCTGCTCCACCGCAGAGGCGATCAGCTTTTCCACCTTTTTCTCATCAAAACGGCCGGTAAATGATGTCACGATGCTGTCCCCGGCAAAACGCATACAGCCATAACCAAGAACGGAA
>JAJQIE010000013.1 GCA_021199395.1 Lachnospiraceae bacterium
GAAATAAACGGATCATAACCGTAGACATCCATACAAAGATGCGTCGCCGCGTTTGCGACCTGAACGCCAATCGCACCAAGGCCAATAATGCCAAGCTTCTTTCCGCGAAGCTCACTTCCTGCAAAGCGCTTTTTCTCCTTTTCCGCCTGCTTCTGGACGTCCGGATTTCCTTTCTGGCTTTCCACCCAGCTCACGCCGCCGATAATATCGCGCGCTGCTGCCAGCATACCCGCGATCACCAGCTCTTTCACACCATTCGCGTTTGCTCCGGGCGTATTAAATACAACGATTCCCTTTTCCGCACACAGATCCAGCGGAATATTGTTGACTCCCGCTCCCGCGCGCGCGATGGCCTGCAGCGTATCCGGAAGCTCCAGTTCAAGCATATTGGCGCTGCGTACAAGCACAGCATCCGCATCCTTCAGCTCCTCTACCTGCACGTACTGTCCGGACAGCTGGTTCAGCCCCGCCGTCGCAATCGGATTCAAGCATTTATAACGATACATCAGCCATTTACCTCTTCAAAGTTTTTCATAAACGCCACAAGCTGCTCCACGCCCTCCTGCGGCATCGCGTTGTAAATACTTGCCCGCATACCGCCGACCGTGCGGTGCCCTTTCAGGTTCACAAAGCCTGCCGCTTCCGCCTCTCTGACAAATTTTGCGTCCAGCTCTTTATCACCGGTCACAAACGGAACGTTCATCAGGGAACGATCCTCCTTTACCACCGTACCGTGAAACATATCGCTCGAATCCAGAAAATCATAGAGAATGGCAGCCTTTTTTTCATTGCGCTCCTTCATAACGCCCAGGCCGCCCATCGCTTTGAGCCATTTAAATACCTGTCCGCACATATAGATACACCAGCAGTTCGGAGTATTGTACATCGAACCGGCGTCCGCGTGCGTCTTAAATTTCATCATGGTCGGGGTGAAATCCATCACGTCATCCGTAATCAGATCCTCCCGGATAATGGAAATCACCATTCCCGCCGGTCCGATATTCTTCTGCACTCCGCCATAGATGATACCGTAATCACTGACATTTACCGGCTCCGACAGAAAACAGGAGGAAACATCCGACACCAGCAGCTTTCCTTTTGTATTCGGAAGCTTTTTATATTTTGTTCCATAAATTGTATTATTTTCGCAAATATATACATAGTCCGCGTTCTCACTGACTGGAAGATCACTGCAATCGGGTATGTAGGAAAAGGTCTTATCCGCACTGGACGCCACGGCATTTGCCGTTCCATACTTCTGCGCCTCCTGCCACGCCTTTTTCGCCCACTGCCCGGTAATAACATAATCCGCCACGCGATTCTTCATCAGGTTCATCGGGATCATTGCAAACTGCAGACTTGCGCCGCCCTGCATGAACAGAACCCTGTAGTTGTCCGGGATCCCCATTAAATCCCGCAGATCCTGCTCCGTCTCATGGATAATAGCGTCAAATGCCTTCGAGCGATGGCTCATCTCCATCACGGACATCCCACTGCCCTTATAGTCCATCATCTCTTCCTGCGCGGTGCGAAGTACCTCCTCCGGCAAAACAGCCGGTCCCGCCGAGAAATTGTATACCCTGCTCATTTTTTCAAATCCTCCTCTTTACATCATAACAATACCAGGGGCAAATGCCAGAAGCCCCCAGGTATCATACTTCCAAAGTGCGTTCCGCACATGCACGGCTCGTATTTTACAGGTCGTCCTGGTCAAACGCTGTCGAAATCGCCGCTCCCGGCGCAACCATCGGAAATACCTTATCGTCGCAGTCAATCTGACAGTCAATCACCACCGGCCGTCCAAGACCGATCGCCCTTTCCAGCGCAGCACCCATCTCCTCCTTTGTTTCCACACGAATACCGACAGCGCCAAGCGCCTCCGCCAGCTTAACGAAATCTACGCTGTCATTCAGGATCGTAGCCGAATATCGTTTGTCATAGAAAAGTGTCTGCCACTGGCGAACCATCCCCAGCACATGATTGTTAATCACCACTTCAATAATCGGGATATTGTACCGCGCCGCGGTAGCGATCTCATTCATATTCATGCGGAAGCAGCCGTCTCCGGCGATATTGATAACTGTCTTTTCCGGATTCGCCACCTTTGCGCCAATCGCGGCTCCTACGCCGTATCCCATCGTACCCAGGCCGCCGGATGACAGAAGTGTACGGGGCTTTGCGTATTTGTAATACTGGGCGGCCCACATCTGATGCTGGCCGACATCTGTCACGATGATCGCGTCGCCCTGCGTCTGGCGGTAAATCTCCTCTACCACAAAAGGACCGCTTAACCCTTCCTCATTGTATTTCAGCGGATATTTTGCCTTTAATTCCCTGATATAGTTGTCCCAGTCGTCATGGCGGTGCTCGCTGATCCGGGCATTCAGACGCTTCAATACCTCTCTGACGTCGCCGATAATGCTCGTGTCCACCTGGATGTTCTTATTAATCTCCGCCGGGTCAACATCAATCTGCAGCACCTTTGCGTTTTTCGCGAAGGTTGCCGCACTTCCGATCACACGGTCGCTGAAGCGGGCGCCGATCGTAATCAGCAGATCGCAGGCTGTAACGCCAAGATTCGCCGTCTTTGTGCCGTGCATGCCAAGCATGCCGCAGTACAGCTCGCTTCTTCCATCGTATGCGCCCTTACCCATCAGGGAATCCGCCACCGGCGCGTGAATCTTATCCGCAAATATCTTCAGCTCATCCGATGCGTCTGAGCGCACAGCGCCGCCTCCGACAAACACAAACGGCTTCTCGCTGGCGTTAATCAGTTCTACGGCGGCCTCCAGATCCGACTCACGGATGTACTCCGTGCTTCGTTCCGGCTTCTCCGGCACCTGCGGCTCATAGTCGGTCACCGCCGCGGTCACATCCTTGGGAATATCGACCAGTACCGGACCCGGACGTCCCTCCTGCGCGATCTGGAACGCCCAGCGTATCGTATCCGCAAGCTTCGCGACATCCTTTACGATAAAATTATGCTTTGTAATCGGCATCGTGACACCGGCAATATCAATCTCCTGAAAGCTGTCCTTCCCAAGCAGAGGAACTCCTACATTCGCGGTAATCGCTACGATCGGTATCGAATCCATATAGGCAGTCGCAATTCCCGTCACAAGATTAGTCGCACCCGGTCCGGAGGTAGCCAGGCAGACGCCCACTTTCCCGGTAGAGCGCGCATATCCGTCCGCCGCATGGGAAGCGCCCTGCTCATGCGAGGTCAGAATATGACGGATCTCATCGCTGTGCTTATACAGCTCATCATAAACGTTCAGGATTGTGCCGCCCGGATATCCAAACACCGTGTCCACACCCTGCTCCTTCAGGCATTCAATTACAATCTGTGAACCATTTAATTTCATCAGTAATTTTCCTTTCCAATATATACAGGAAACGACATCCGTCGTTTCCTTTTGCGCCAACCATTCCATATGCGGTTGTGTGCATCAAATGACAGTAACTCCCCATACCTGCTGATGCGAACACCACTACATGTAAAAGCGTAAGACATTTATGACATCAGCACCGCACCGCGATCCGCTCCTGTCACAAGCGATGCGTACCGTGCCAGATAGCCGGTCGTAATCCTGGGCTCTCTCGGCTTCCATGCCGCCCTGCGCCTTTCCATTTCTTCCTCGCTGACCGCAAGGTTCAGGCTGCATTCCGGAATGTTGATTTTTATTGTGTCGCCCTCTTCTACGAGCGCAATCGGGCCGCCCACCGCAGCCTCCGGGGATACATGGCCAATGGAAGCGCCTCTGCGGGCGCATCGCTTGGCGATGTGTGCCCGGAGGGAGCGGGGGGGGGCCCGGGTGCGCGATGTGGTGCGGGGGGCCCAATATAT
>JAJQIE010000032.1:0-2554 GCA_021199395.1 Lachnospiraceae bacterium
CATTATAGACGCATTGCATTTATTATTCATTATTTAATCTTGTCGCTTCGTTTATAAAACTTGCTATTTTTATACATTTTGCTCTATAAAGTGTTTAAAAAAAGAGTAAATATAGGCATTTTTACACTCATTCAGATAAAATTCGCACATTTTATCCGCATGAGTGCCCATTTCAGAGGAGCAGATATCCAGAAATCCATCAAAAATGCAGTCTTTCATGCAGTAATCCGGCAAAAACCAGATGCCTCCCAATCCCGCTTCTGCTGTAATGCAGAAAAAGCGCCGCCGTTGTTCCGTCATATTGAGAAAAAAGTTCAGAACATTTGTTCTATTTTTCCATTGACAGATCTGTCCTCCTGTGTTATTCTAAATGCGGCCATTCGCGAACGTCTGTTCTGATGAGTCGTGAATAGCCGCATTTTAAAAAACGAGGTGATCTGTCTGTATGCACGCAAAGTCGAAATTCCTGCGCCCTGTCACAAACAGGGTCTATGTAACTGTTATGTCCGCCACAGATCCTACCGGGTATGTTCAGCCCAGGGCAATTACCTGGAGCGACGGACGCACCTTCCCGATTGAAGCAGTGAGGGATTTTCGTCCCGCAGACACCGTCGGGCTTGACCTGCAGGGCGACTGCTATACCGTAATCATCCAGGGACAGGAAAAACACCTGTTTTTCGAGCATACCAGTCCCACTGTCAGTCACAGCCGTCCGGGACGATGGTTTGTGGAGGTACAGACAATCGGATAGGGGGACGCTTTTCTCCCCTATCCGCCGTTGTGCCAGGCGCAAGTAGCGTAGCTACTAAATTCCATTCGCGCCTGTGTACATAAAAGAATGCGCCCTGGCACATCCCATGCCGGGCGCACATTCCACACGCGCTTGTGCATCCATGCGGAGCTTCCTGGTTCAGCGCAAAACAGCATTCTCCCCAGCTTTTCTGTTTGCGGCAAGCCGCGCCGCCACGGACGGGTAGCGTTCAATGTCCGTGTGCGGCAGCGCGGAAGCGGCCACCATGATTTCCAGGAAGTCCTCAACCGCACCAAACTGCACATAGGTCATAAGTTCCAGAATCCGCGGCAGCTCCCTGAGAATCTCCACATCCAGCAGGAGCTTCCTGGCCCCTTCCAGCGACGTATTCCCCTCTGCGTGGATCCGGGTCGGATCTACATCCGGATACATACCGATATTGATGGCGGATTCCGTCCTGACATGAGAGCCAAACGCTCCGGCCATGTAAAAATCCCGCACATCGTCAGGCCCCATGCCTGTCTCCGACAAAAGGTACTCCATCATCGTATACGCCGCCGCCTTTGTCCGGATAAATTCACTGATATCGCTCTGGTAAAACCACAGTCCCGGCGCATAGGAAACCGCGTATTCCGCCTCCTGTTGCCGCCAGATGACCCGCCCGGAATTTTCCGGAACCAGCCGCCCCCGCAAATCCAGATCCCCGCACAGGACCAGCTCGGTAATCAGGTCGATGATACCGGAACCACAGATGCCCTTCGCCGCTCCTCCGCCGATCACGTCAACCTCAAATTCTGAATCGGATGCGTTCCTGAGAGCGTCTGTCTCTGATTTCCTCCTGAAGCATTGCCCGGCCACGCCCAATTCTGATTCGGCATTCTTCTCGCTCCTGAATAAATCCGCCCCGTTTTCAGTTTTACTACGTCTCATCCGTACATGCTCCACAGCCCCATCAGCCGCCCGCATCCCTGTTTTCACGACGCCGCCCTCCAGAGCCGGTCCCGCCGCCCCTGCTCCGCAAAGCAGAAAGTCCCGGTTTCCGACTACCAGTTCTCCATTTGTTCCAACATCAAAAAACAGCGAGATCGTCTCGCGGCGGTGCATACCAGTCGCCACCAGTCCGCTGATGATATCACCGCCCAGATAATTGGCTTTTCCCGGATAACAGTACACATATCCCGGAATCGGAATCCCAAGCTCCCGGCCGTCCAGGAATCCGGGCTGATCCGCGCAGACAGCATATGGAGACGAAAATACACAGAACGCGTCCATCCCAATGAGAAAATGCGTCATGGTAGTGTTTCCCGCAAGAACCATGGAGATACACCGCTCTGCGCAAATACCGGATTTCTCCGAAATTTTGTCCATCAGCTCCGTAATTGTGTCAACCGTCGCCTGACGGATTTCTTCAAGGTGCGCAGCATTTCCCCTGCCGTAAAAAATCCTTGTCAGAATATCTTCCCCAAACGCGATCTGATGGTTGTAAGCGCTCTCCTGAGCGATCACTTCTCCGGTATTGCAGTTGACCAGCTGCATCACGACCGTCGTGCTTCCGAGATCCACCGCCAGCCCATAATGCTCCGCGGCGGTATTTCCCGCCTCCAGAGCTGCTATGTGCCAGCGCCCGCCATCATACGCAAGCGTAGCGGTCACCTTCCAGCCAGCCTCCCTGCAGAGCGGATGCAATGCGCGCAGAACAGAGACAGTCATCACCGTCTCCCCGTATCCTGCGTCCATCAGGGCATTTAAAATCCGCCGCTGACAGGAGATATTATCCTCCTCTGTCGGCGGCGTCAGTTCCAG
>JAJQIE010000032.1:2564-3818 GCA_021199395.1 Lachnospiraceae bacterium
TCCAGGTATATTTTTCTGCTGATTCCATTCTGTCTCATACGTCTCTTCCTGTCCTCCATCTTTGAAGCTTATGTTCGCTCTATTCGTCTGATTCTAACGGCTCTGCCTTTCGAATCAGCACTTTTTTCCCCTCAAAAGCAAAGCCATATTTAAGGATACGGTCCTCATGGATTCCTTTTAAGTGAAGCGCGGCAGCATACTTTCGATCTTCAATCTGCCTCAGAGCCTCTTTTGCCGTATCATCCAGACTTGTCTCCCTCTGCGGATCAAATACTTTAAATTCTAAAAGAATCGCTTTTCCCTGATCCTGCACTGGCTCAAGCATCACATCATATCGGCCGAACCCGCTTTCACGGTTCGAAAGCATTCGGTAACGGTCTGCCAGATCTACCAGAAGTCCCAGTACAAACCCATGATAAAAACGTTCCGGTTCCGCCTCTCCGGACGGTTTTTTCCCTGTGTCAAAAAAGCTGAAAGTTGCAAGCGCCACACGGTTCATATAAACATTCATCGCCTGGATATCACCATTAAGCATCGCCCGGACAAATTCATTGTAAGCAGGAGTATAATCAGCAAACCAGCCGTGAATCATTGATTCGAACAGAATCCGGACTTCTTTATTTGTAAGTGAGAGCTCATAGCTTACCGTTCCACGCTCCTCGTCTATCGTATGGTTTAATACCTTCAGATAACCGCTGGCAAGCATCAGGCTCCAGACAGCGCTGGTTCTGGAATTCAACTGGCTGAAAACAATCTGCTCGTCAATCTGTGTAAACAGGCTTTCTCCTTTAAGCAGATTCTCCATCGCGATTTTTACATCCTGCTCTCCCTCCCGAATCAGGCGGTCAATCAAAGCATTACTGCTGGTATTTGCCCAATAGGTGTTCAAAATACGTTTGTCCAGATAATTCAAAACAGACCAGGGATTATAGATATCGCTTAGGTTTCCAAACGTGAAGCCATCGTACCAGCTTTTCACCTTTTCCGCCTGATCCTCCAGGCCATATTCAGCAAGAGCCGCCGAAACCTCTTTCTGAGTAAATCCAAAACAATCCTCGTATTTATTTGACGTCGTAGTCACGACTTCGAGATTATTCAGCTCAGAAAAAACAGATTCCTTACTCACTCTTGTAATCCCTGTCATGATAGCCCGTTCCAGATACTCGTTTGTTTTAAAGGTGGATTGAAAAAAATTCCCGGTAAAGCGCGCCAAATCATCCCAATAGCCGTGAATATAGGCTTCCTGCATAGGGG
>JAJQIE010000097.1 GCA_021199395.1 Lachnospiraceae bacterium
TCTCCCGCGCGAGGCCCTTCCTGCGCAGGCGGTCAATGTATGTGTCCACCCGGTCCTCCGGAAAGGCTATGCCGTCGCGGAAGCCGTCAGCCCTCTCGACCTGCTGATCACGATTCTCCTGGCTCACCGCGCGCCACCCTGCATTCTCTGCCGAATTCTCTGTTGTGTATGCCGCATATGCTGTTGCTGTGTTTTCCATGGTTGTCTCCTCCTCATAATTGTATTATCTATCGTCTGGCTCCGTCTCTCCGGAGCCTCCATGCGCACCAAGCAGATAAACTGCCGCCGCCTTCGTACCATTTTCATTTAACGCAACCACTGCGCGCTCCCACACGTTCTCCGGAAGTTCCAGCGCAGGGAAGACCGTACATCGCTCTCCGGACATCCGGAATACCGGCACATCCTGCGGTGCCGGTGCAAGATAAACAAAAGATTCCTCCCCGTCTTTCTGTATCCACAGTGTGTCATCCCTCCATCGAAGCCGACAGTTGCCATACATACCATCTGACGGGCCGCCCGGCATCCCGCACAAAACAAGCGAAGAATTTATAACTTCCTGCAGCCTGCGTGTTTCTCCCTCTCCTGTATAAATATAAAATCCGCGCGGCAAAGAATCGTTTTCATCCTCCGCTTCCGTTGGCTCCTCACCGTCAAAGGCCTGATAATAAAACCGTCCGTTTTCACAGGTATAATTTCCTGTCAGGTACAGGTAACGGCAGGCAGACATCTCTGTCATTGTCCTGTTCATATACAGATATCTGTCCTCAGACTGCATCCCCTCCTGTTTTTTCCTCTTGTCCTCATTTTCCACGATGTAGATAATAAAACCTACCGCAAAGGCTGCCAGATCGAGAAGAAATGCAAGGCCGACAGAAAGCAGTGCCATCTCCCGATAAGGATTCCGGATCAGGTAGATCACCGCATTATCCGCGGCATTGTGCTCCACAATATATAACCGCCTGGCATTGTCCAGATCGTCCATAAAATCTGTTCGATCGAATGCTGCCAGAGATTCATTTTCCGTCTCCGTATAAGCCGGAAGGCTGCCAACACACGCCTGCAGGTCATCCAGCTTCTGATCCCACACCGCTTTCCAATCCTCTTCCGCATCAATGTCTGTTTCCGAAAGATTCGCGATCAATTTCTCAAGCTCCTGCTCTGTCTCCCGAAGCGTTTTATAATCCCGGATATCCCGATAAAACTGATCCATGCTGTCAAGGAGGGAGACATACGCATTTTCGTCCGTCACATCGCCCTCCGTCACGGCGGACTGCAGCAGCGCAAAAACCGTCTCCACCTGTTCCTCCACCGCACTCAGATCGGTATCATCCGCCAGCAGCGCACTCTGGATCTCCAACAATGCCTGCGTGACCTTATTCTGCGCACTGACGGAATCCAATCCCAGATAAACCGCATACAGGCCGAGAACCTGCTGTGCCGTCTGATAATCAGAAAGCTCTGCCTGACGAGTTGTAAGCTCTCCTTGCTGCCGCTCCAATTCCTCCTTTGCCGAATCATATTCCTCTTCCAATAATGTTGTATCCGCATCATCCGCAGCATTCGACAAACGATTCTCTGCCGTACCGATTCTTTCCTGTGCATTCTCCACGGATGCCTCAAGCTGCTCAATAATTCCCTCCAGCGACACGATTGTCTCCTCAACCTGTGCCTGCAGGCTTGAGATTACCTCCTGTGCATCCGCCAGTTCCTGTGCCGTCACATCCGCAGAAACCGCCGACTTCATCGCAGCGATCGCCATCGCCATTTCCCCGTTCGCCGCAAAATCCTCGTTATCCGTATAATCCGCCCGATCCTGTTCCAGATCAAAAATGCTCCCGATGGCCGTACTGCCGGACACAGACCCGTCGCCTGCTTCCCCGGCCTGCTCATAAAGACTGACAATCTGTGTTCCCAGTTCATCACGAAGCTCCTCTGCATACTCCGTGGCATAATCATCGGCGGCGTATAACACTTCCCGATATGCAGACCGAATCAGGATCCGGCACTCCGAATCCCACGCGGTCTCATATGCCTTCTCCACGATATAGACATAGCTGAACCATGAGGAACAGAAAAGAACCACGCAGGTCAGCACAGCGACACACCCCTTTACCGCCCACCGCCTCATATAACTCCAGAATGTGGGAAGGTAGAAATTCAGCCCCAGAAGGATGCCCTGTATCCCAAGGGAAGCCAGCTTCGCCTGCCACCCGTTCCCGAAAACATATTCCGTCATGCCCTGAGCCGTTGCCCACCATGAGGAGATAGCGAGCAGAACCGTTGCCAAACGGAGCATATATACCGCACCTGCGTGCTGACTCGGCCTCGGCCTGATCCCTGTCTGTTTTCTTTCCATAGCCCGTCACTTCCTCCCGTAATTTCCACTGCCCGCAGTGCCGCTCCTGCTCCCATGGCCTTTGTATCTGCCATTCTTCCCCCGGCCTGCACCACTTTCTCTCTCGCGATTCATCCGTTCCTTCCAATGAAATTCGGACATGTACAATACATAATCCAGTTCCTTTTCCATTGCCTGTTTTTCCGCCGCATCCCGTTTATCGGTAATAGAATCATCCCGGTTCGGCAGAAAAAAGAAAAAAAGGGACTCGATGGCATCGCGCAGTGCCAACACACTAAGCAGCCCCATCAAAAGTTCATAAGCAAAATGAACGATCTGGATAAAAATCAGGTGCATCAGCGTCTTTAAAAGGCTCCCCGCCACAAAACACTGCTCCAGGATAAGACGGATTGTCTCCAGCAATATCGCAAAGCCGACCGAATAGATTACAACTGTCAAAATCATAGTCAGCCACGGTGTCAGGATCACAACCCCTTCAAAACCGGTAAACACATCCTGTACTGTCTTTGACCGAATCATAATCACCACGACTATGATTGCAATGAAGAGCGCCATTGATGCCCCATATTCTCCCAGAAAATCCGAATTTCTCCCATCTATCAAAGTCATAATCGCCACAACAAAATTTTTCAGGAGTGGAAGCGCAAATAACAGAGCCGTCATAACCACACAGTAACTCAACACAATCAGCAGATCAGAAGAATTTTCATCCAATCCAAATATGATCGATACAATGCTGTCAGCATTTGCTATCCATCGATCCATACCTGTAAATGTCAGTGACGGTGCAACTGCCGCTAACACAATAAAAATAACGATATAGATTCTCATCCCCATTGAAAGCCGGGTCTTTTCATCGCGGTTCGCAGTGGCAGAATCCCTTTCGTTATCCCCGCCTGCCACAGAATCAGAGTGTGATCCCTCTTCCTGTGCTGATCCGGAACCTCCTCTTCCGGCCGGATTGTCCGCAAATCTGTTACTTTCCGGAAACTTATGAAAGTCATAAACCGCATAGGTGATCAGCGCTTCCACAGCCAATACCGCGATCCATACGCCGCCAACGCTCTTGAAAAATCCGGTCGGGTCTTCCATCGGAGACGGAATTCCCATACAGGAAACAAAATAGATCAGGGCGATAACTGCCACAACCCATGCACCCGCCATATAGGCAAGCCCTTCCACCCCGAAACCCTGGCGCAGCGAAAACACAACCGCCAAAAAACTCATGACAAGAAAAAGCAGAGTAAATGTCACCAGCGTGTCCGCCGTCGGGAAAAATACAAGCTGAACAAAAATAAAAATCAATGCCGCAACCGGTACTGCACAGGGTTTAAACAGTGTCCATACATTTTTCTTCTTCGGCTGATTTTTCTCCTGATCCATCACTCACTCCCCCTTTTTCTGTAAGCGATTAAATTTCGGGCGGTAGTTACCGCCACACTACATTTTTGAAGTAGA
>JAJQIE010000241.1 GCA_021199395.1 Lachnospiraceae bacterium
GTCTGCGGCTGCCTCCTCATCCTCGCTCACCGATACGGATACGCCTGCCGCCTGGGAAATGCAGTTTGCCGCAGCCAGTTTTACCGCGTCGCTTGTCACGGTAGCGCCGGATACTGCATCGACATCGCAGGTCTGGGAATCCAGAATTGCCTGAGCCATCGTATCGCCAATGTCGGCTCCGATCCCGGCAGTCTCACCGGAGACATCGATCTGCACATCGGTAATGCTTGTCTCATCGAATGTCATAGTGACTGTCACTATGCTGCCAATCCCCTTTGCCACCGCAGAGTATGTACCGGGAGTGTAGGAAAGCGCTTCCGCCGCTAAAGCTCTGGCGTCGGAAGCGTTTTCCAGACGGCCTGCTACGCCAAACGCGGCGATGCTGGCTGCGGTCGCTGCCATACCCTTGATAAAATCCCTGCGTGAAATTGATTTTTTTGCCATGAGTTACCTCCTGCTGAGAATAGTGTAATGATTAGAAAAATTATACTATAGAAACCGGCAAAAGGGAAGTGACTAAAATTGGATAAATCGGCTAAATCTGATTGACTTTACGTATGAATCTATTTAAAATGGAGCTGATTAAAATTCGGATATTGACAGAAAGGAATACATGCATTATGCAGAAGGCTACCCCGTGGATACACAAGGTACAGTATTATGAGACGGATCAGATGCAGGTCGTCCATCACTCAAACTTTGTTCGATGGTTTGAGGAGGGGAGAATCCATGCGTTGGAAGAAATGGGGATCGGCTATGACAGGCTGGAGGCGATGGGGATCGGAATCCCGGTGATTTCCATAGACGCAAAGCTTGTGAAGAGCGTCCGTTTTGGAGAGACGGTAAAAATCCAGACCGCTATAGAAAAGTTTGACGGGATTCGTCTGACAGTCAGATATCGGATCGTACGGGCGGAGGATGGCGAAATCTGCTGTACCGGAAGCACCGGTCATTGCTTTCTGGGGGAGGATGGCCGCCTGATTTCCCTGAAACGAAAGTATCCGGAGATCTATGAGGCCATACAGAAGCTGCCCACGGATTTTGAGCCGATGTAGAAAAAGACCGGAAGACGTTCGAACGGTTTTGAACGGATGCAGGAAAAGACCGGAGGATCTTCGAATCAATATGAACGGATGCAGGAAAAGACCGGAAGACATTTGAACAGACAGGAAAAAGAATGTGAAACAGATGCGGGGTGCAGGAGATGACGGTAAACGAATATCAGACGCTGGCAATGACGACGCTGAATCCGGAGCTGAACCAAAAAGAGGTCCTGATTAACAGTGTAATGGGGCTGTGCGGAGAGTCCGGCGAGGCGATTGATATTGTAAAAAAATGGTTTGCCCAGGGACATGAGCTGGATAAAGAGCATCTGGCAAAGGAGCTTGGCGATATAGCCTGGTATCTGGCAGAGGCTGCGACGGCGCTGGAAATACCTCTGGAGGACATTTTACAGGCCAATATTAACAAATTGAAAAAGCGGTATCCCAATGGATTTGAGACACAGAAATCACAGACGAGGCTGCGTGAGGACATCTGAAGCTGCATTTTTCTGATAGAAAAAAAGCTTTTATGAGTAAAGACTCATGCGGCTGGCATGGCGGGAAGGAGTATGTATGACGAATCAGGATACCTTGCGGGAGGTTCGCGAAGCGATCACAGCCGCAAACCGCGCGCTGGACAGTCTGGAAAACGCGGAGCGCGAGCTGAAAGGCGCTAAAAACTGGGGCCTTTGGGATATGTTTGGCGGGGGAGCTTTTTCCGGAATTATGAAGCACAGCCGTCTGGACAAGGCGAAAAGACAGATAGAGGATGCGAAATATTACCTGCGTGTGCTTGGAAAAGAACTGAGTGATATCAATATCTCTATGAACCTTCAGGTGGAGGTCGGCTCCTTTCTGACCTTTGCGGATTTCTTTTTTGACGGAATCGTCGCGGACTGGATGGTACAGTCAAAGATAAATGACGCGCTGAATCAGGTAGTCACTGCCAATGCCAGAGTATTGGAGATACTGGGCAATCTGCAGCGGTGGGAGGAGCAGCTGCTGGCGGATATGGGTCGGTAGCGCGGGCTGCGCTGAGGCTTTTTGCTTCGCACTGTCGGCAAGACAGGCTGCTTCCGGTCCGCGCACAAAGCCGGACAGGAAGCACACTGTGTATGGGAATACCTGGAAAAATCCGCAGCGGCTTATCTCAGCCGCCGGATCACCTTATCAAACGTTTTTTCATGCGCAAGCACCATCAGATGGTCGCCCTCCTGGATGATTGTCTGCGGATCCGGCATAAAAATCGTGCGGTTGTCCGGACGAATGATTCCGATGATGTACATGTCATGCCGCGCCCGGATATCGGAGGAAAGGATGCTTTTGTTGATCCAGTCGTGCAGGGGCGTAATCTCATAGATCGAGTACCCGTCCTTCAGATCAATATAATCGTAGACATGGTCATTGTTGTATTTGACTGCGGCTCTCATGGCGGCTCCTCTGTTGGGGTGAATGACCTCATCCGCTCCGTTGCGCAGGAGAAACTTTGCGTGTACCTCGCTGCGCACCTGGCTGACGACATATCTGGCTCCCAGATCCTTGAGCAGGCTGGTGATTTCCAGGCTGCTCTGGAAATTGCCGCTGATGCATACAAAGCAGATGTCAAAATTATCAACGCCAATTTTTCTGAGAACGCTTTCCCGCGTACAGTCCGCGATCAGGCTGTCGGAAGCGATATCCAGCAAATCCTCCATTGCGGTTTCTTCCCTGTCGACGATCATAATCTCATTTTTCAGCTCTGCCAGATCCCGGCAGAGATAGTGTCCGAAATCACCCAATCCGATAATTAAAACTGATTTCATAAGATTCCTCCAATTTCCATAAGATGAATTACCCATTATCTGAAACATGAATCCTGAAAGGAAACGACATAAGTCGCTGCTTTTTTGTCTGCTGTCTGCTTTATCCTACGATGACATCCTCCTCCGGATAACGGATTTTAGCAGGATGCTTTCTTTCCGTAAAGGACATGGCAAAGGAAAGGCTTCCGACTCGTCCGAGAAACATCAGCAGCATGATCACAGCGCGGGATACGGCGTTTAAGTCGCGCGTGATACCGGTGGACATGCCCACCGTGCCGATTGCGGAGAAAGCTTCAAAAAGGACGTCCGCCAGCGGCAGATCCTGTCCGATCAGAAGAATCAGTACAGCGGAAAGCGCCAGAAAATAATTGATAAATACCACGACGCTTGCCCGTTTGATGGCGTCTGGATTCAGCCTCCGCCCAAATATGGTAAGATCCTGATTGCGCAGAATGTAGGAGCGGATATAGAGCAGTATCACCACAAGCGTAGTCGTTTTGATACCGCCTGCCGTGGAGCCTGGGCTGCCTCCGACAAACATCAGGCAGATCGTCAGGATCTTGCCGCCATTTGTCATAGCGGCGGTATCTATGGTATTGAAACCGGCCGTCCTCGGAGTGACGCTGGAAAACAGCGCCCGCCAGAATCGTTCCCCGGCGCTCATTCCCGCAAAAATCTGATCCTGTTCGGACAAAAGGAACAGAGCCGTGCCGCCGATGGTCAGCGCGAGTGTGGCAGCCAGTACGATTTTTGTCTGAAGCCCATAGCGTTTCCAGTGCCAGCGATTTTCCCAAAGGTCTTCCCAGACGATAAATCCGATCCCGCCGATGAGGATCAGGGCGCAAAGGACGAGCACGACAAGCGGGTCGCCCGCGTAAGCGCAGAAAGAGGAATAGGGCTCATACG
>JAJQIE010000231.1 GCA_021199395.1 Lachnospiraceae bacterium
ACCGGTTTTTATACGATAGACTCAAATACCTATTATTTTGGATCGGACGGGGTGCTGAAGAAGAGCTGCTGGATCCGCGTTGACGGGGTACGTTACCGCCTGAGCGCAAAGGGGATTGTCCGCAAATCCTGCTGGATCAGCGATAAATATTACGCGAGCAGTACCGGAGCGATTCTGACCGGGCTGAACGCGGTTGACGGAGAGATTTATTATTTCGATACGACGACCGGTGCCAAGATTACAAAGACGATGAAGACAGTCGGCACCGCTACCTATTATTTTAAGGTGAACAGCGGACAGGCGGTTCGCAGTATGTGGGTGAAATACCAGTCGAACTACTACTATTTCCAGAGCGACGGCAAGATGGCGAAGAGCATGTGGGTCGGAAAGTATTATGTGAACAGCAGCGGTGTGCGCACAAGCGATACGCGGGATCCCGGCTGGTGGACGAGTAATGGGTCGACCTATTATCTGGATTCGGAGGGGAATGAGCTGACCGGCTTCCAGGAGATTGACGGGAATACCTATTATTTTAATTCGTCAGGTGTGATGCAGACCGGCATACAGACGATCAATTCGAAAAAGTATTATTTCTACTCGGACGGCACGATGGCCACGTCTATTACGATAGCGGTAGGCACCGTGCAGTATACCATCAATTCCTCCGGGGTGGTTACGAAAGAGGAAAGTATTAAGGTAAGCGGCAGTACCACCGGCGTAAAGATTGCGAATTATGCGCTCAAGTTTGTGGGGAATCCTTATGTGTACGGCGGTTCGAGCCTGACCGAAGGAGCGGACTGTTCCGGGTTCACGATGGCTGTGTTTGCTCATTTCGGCATCACGCTGCCGCATTACGCGGATTCGCAGATGAAAAGCGTATCGACCTCCGTGGAGGGAGTCACTGTAGAATTAAATACGGACAGCCTGCAGCCGGGCGATCTGATCTTCTATGGATCCTCCAACTACGCATCGCATGTGGCGATTTATATTGGAAACGGTCAGGTCGTGCACGCAAGCAATTCGCAGCCCTATCCGAAAGGGGGCATTAAGATTTCGGATTATGATTACAATACCCCGATCAAGGCGGTACGGTACTGGTCATAGGACGACAGGATTATGTCAGGAGCCGGCTCTCAAAAAAGTAGACTTTTTGTCAGAAATATGATATTATCGTTATTATTTTGACAGAGGCCTTATGGCGCAGCAGAAAGATGAGACGGTTGTTTTATGGCTGGCTTTACAAAAGAAATCATTGTACGGACGGTAATGGATTTGCTGAATGAGCGTCCACTCTCTCAGGTCACAGTGAAGGACGTCGTGGAGAGGTGCGGGATTAACCGCAATACATTTTATTATCATTTCCGTGATATCCGGGACGTCATGGAATTTGCCATGAAGCGAGAAATGGATCGGATTATGCAGACGCATCTGGAGGCGGATGAGGTACTGGACGGTCTGGTTCAGATTGCGGCTGCGTTTCGGGAAAATAAAAAGGCGATGCTCCAAATTTATCGCTCGATGGACAGAGCGGCTTTTCAGCAGCAGATGGATGTGATGTGCGAATATATGGTTTCCCGGTACGTATGGCACGCAAAAAGCTTCGTAGATGTGCAAAAGCTGTCCGAGGAGGATCAGCGTCTCCTGAAAAATGTAGAGAAGTGTCTGCTGGAGGGGATTTTTCTGGACTGGCTGGAGCACGGAATGGAAGAGGATCTGAGCGCCGGGATAAAGCGTATTATGGTAATTCTGGAGTCATTTGCGCAATCCTGAAACGATTTTCCCATATATAGTAATGACTTTATTCGTTTCAGACAAAATCAGGGTGGTGTCTGATTTTCAGACACTGCCCCTTTTTTGTCTGTTTTTTTTCGGCTTCTGCTCGATTAAAATACAGAAAATGACAAAACAGAGTCATTTCCAGACTATTATTGTCGAAAGGAGGAGTGGGATGGATTCGTTGAAAACCCTGAAAATAGCGCGGAACGGATACATTATCATTGCGCTTGCGATCTGTGCGCTCGGTATTGTGCTGCTCGTAAATCCGGATTGCCCGATGGAGATTCTCTGTGAAGCGCTTGGAATCCTCTTTGTGGCGGACGGGATCATCAAAATTATCGGTTATTTTTCCAAGGATTTTTACTGTCTGGCATTTCAGTATGATCTGGCTTTTGGAATCCTGATGGCTGCGGTGGGGCTGCTGGTGCTGATTCGCGGTGAGTCATGGTCGAGGCTGCTGTTTTCCGTTCTGGGCCTGGTGATTCTGGCGGACGCACTTTTCCGTATCCAGATGTCCCTGGATGCGAAGAAATTCGGGCTGGATTTATGGTGGAGAATTCTTCTGATCGCAATTCTGACGGGCGTTTTTGGAATGATTCTGCTGATCAATCCATATGATGGTACGGGAATCACGATGAGCCTTATGGGTGTGGCAGTCCTGCTGGACGGTCTGTTAAATCTGTGCGTTGCTGTTTATACGATAAAAATTCTCGATCAGTTTTCCGGTCCGTATGGGCAATACCATGAAGAAATGCCAGAGTGAAAGGAGAAGCTGATCGCATGGATGTACTATAGGGGATCCGCTGCTGATCATACCGGTAGAGAAAAATAACGTAAATCGGCCTGAGTATGGTCTGAAGCGTAAATTCGAGTGACAAAGGGGGAACCTTACCCTGTATCATCAAATAGAGAAAATGAGAGAAGAAAAACTATGAAATTGACAGATAAGGCAAAATCAGTGGTTACGGAAGCTGTAGTTAAGCAGGCTTTGGGATATGTGGAGAAGGATCCGGAGATAAATATTCCAAAGCTGATGGATCTGATAGACAAATACACGCCTAAGGACTGGTATGCGGGGCAGAGAAACGCGATCCGAAACGCGATTAAGGATAAGGATAATAACTGGTATCAGCTGATCATGCGCATGTATCAACTGGATCCGGGAGTCCGCAAGACATTTTTCCAGAATTTTATTATCAACGCCAGCCTGGTAGGGAGTATGAAGCAGGAAGCAAATATGAAGGAAAACAACTGCAATTCCCCGTGGGCGATCCTGCTGGATCCGACCAGTGCCTGCAACCTGCATTGCACCGGCTGCTGGGCCGCGGAGTATGGGCATCAGCTGAACCTGACGCTGGAGGAGATTGATTCAATCATCCGTCAGGGCAAGGAGATCGGCGTATATATGTACATATATACCGGCGGTGAGCCTACTGTGCGGAAGAAAGACATCATCAGGCTCTGTGAAATGCATCCGGACTGTGAATTCCTGGCATTTACAAATGGCACGCTTTTTGATGAGGAGTTCTGTGATGAGATTCTGCGTGTGAAGAATTTTGTCCCCGCGTTCAGTCTGGAAGGCTCAGAGGAGGCAAATGATGGACGCCGTGGAAAGGGTATTTACGCAAAAGTAATGAATTCCATGAAGCTTCTGAAGGATCGCGGGCTTCCATTCGGTATTTCGACCTGCTATACTGCAGCGAATGTGGACAGCGTGAGCAGCGAGGAGTATTTTGACAAGCTGGTGGACTGCGGGGCGTTCTTTGCGTGGTTCTTCCACTATATGCCGGTCGGAAACGATGCGTCGCCGGAGCTTCTTCCGTCGCCGGAGCAGCGTATGCAGATGTACAGCCAGATCCGCAAATTCCGCGGTACAAAGCCTATATTTACTCTGGATTTCCAGAATGACGCAGAGTATGTACACGGCTGCATCGCGGGCGGGCGCTATTATCTGC
>JAJQIE010000342.1 GCA_021199395.1 Lachnospiraceae bacterium
CAAGGTCATGAATAGGAACGCAAGCGTTCCATTCCTGACCTTTTGTCCCTTGTATTATCAGTATATCAGTTTCCGCAAAAATCGTCATTATTTTTACCCAAATTTCTTTAAAATTAAGAAGTAGCGCCCAGTCCGGGGAAACGGCGCTCTGGCTGCTCCTCCTTTCCGTCAGATATGATTGGGCCTTCTGTCCTACAGTCGGATCTTCACAAAATTGATATCCGTGATGTTCTCCTGGTCGTCGCCGATAAAATCCCTCATATAACCGGAGCTGTCGGCAAACAGGCACGCGCTGACAATCTCGTCCGCATGGCAGCGCCGCCCTTCCAGATACAGGTGCGTTCCTGCTTTCTCATAACCGCGAAGCTCCTTCTTCAGCAACGCGGCTGTATGGCTGCTGTTTTTCGAGTTTGTCTGTCTTTTCAATATTCTCCTTTTCAATGACAGAAAATACAGGAGGTGCGTGTGATATATTTCGCTGTATTTTATGCCAGGTATTTCTTTTCTTTTACTGTTGCAATTTCCTGAAATGTTTATTATACTGACCTTGTGGTAGCGGAAAGGGTATACAAATATAACATTCCTGTCGGGAAGTACAGCATCTGTGTCATTAGCCCTCCTTTCTTTTTTTGTATATCCTTTCTGTTGTATATTATATACAATATGAGCGTAATATGCAAGCATTTTTTCCCTTTTAACGCAAAATATAACCACTTTACATCCTGCACGAATTGCGTATAATATGATGTAAACGCTTTTAACCCAAACCTCATCTAATGGATAGATGTAAAGGATGTGACTGAATGAGAATTGAGAAGATCAACGATCGGCAGATCCGATGCACACTGACCAGCGAGGATCTGGCAAGTCGAAATATCAATATAAAAGAGCTGGCCTATGGCTCTGACAAAGCGAGAGAGCTTTTCCAGGATATGATGGAGGTCGCAGCTTCTGACTTTGGCTTCGAGGCGGACAATATACCGCTTGTAATAGAAGCGATACCCGTATCGATGGATACGATCGTTCTGCTTATTACAAAGGTAGAAGACCCGGAGGAGCTGGACACACGCTTCGCGCGGTTCTCACCGGAAGCTCCGAACGCAGAGGCAGGCTTTTCCCTGGCAGATCTGAAGGATCGTATTGAAGGCGCCGACGATATCCTGGATTTGATTAAACGTCTCTCTGAAGGACGGAGACAGGCCGCAGACAAAACCGCTCCGGATCAGACAGCGGAGAGTTCGGACGCAGTGGAGGCAGCCGATAATGACGAGCTGCCGAACCTGATGCGCGTATATTCCTTCCACTCTCTGGACGATGCGATCCGTGCCGCCGGCGTTCTGGATCATTTATACGACGGGCCGAACACCCTGTACAAGAGCCAGGATGAAGGTGTGTATTATCTGGTACTGAAAAAGGATTCCTGTCCGGCCGCGCAATTCAACAAGATCTGCAATATTCTTTCTGAATATGCGTTTCCGTGCCATTTTGCCGTCGGTATGGAGGCTCATTTCAGAGAGCATTTCGAGACGATCCTCGCGGAAAACGCGCTTCAGAGCCTGCGCGAGCTATTATAAAAAGTGTGCTTCGCACACACTCACGAATTTACCAAATCTCAAGAAGCACACTTTTTTCGAGGAACAGACCTTCCCGTATAAAAAATCCTGACGAGCTTTCGCCAGGATTTTATACACAGGAAATAAAAACACGTCTCAGCCTTCCTCAATCACCTGAATTTCCAGATAATCAAACGGAACCTCTTCTATAAAGCTGTCCTGATAAAAGCGAGCCTTGCTGTGCCGCTGAAATTCCGCCACCGTCTTATCCAGCCAGATCGGACGCTCCAGGTCAAACTCCTGGCAGACCGCGTCAAGCCCGCGAAAAATCTTATGTGTGCGGGTATCATCACTTTCTTCCTTAAATACCATATCCTGAAGCATATGGTTGTCCTTCCATATTTTTCCCCAAAGCCGAAACATATCTCCTCCCATTTTACAGGAAACGACGATAGTGAACGACAAAATTCTTTTGTCATTCACTATAAAGGATGCACACGGACGCATGAGGAATGGCTGCTTTCGCAGCCTTGCGTCCGGCGCAAAGTAAAACGGCTTACGTCGTTTACTATATTCCCCCTGTTCGCTATCGCTGCCGCTTTTGCTCCTGAACGTATGTTATTTTGTGGCAGATCCTTAGTTAAAAAAATCGTACACCATACTCGAAATACTGCTGATACGGCTGATTGCCGAGTCAGTGCTGCTCCAGCCATTCGACAGCACCACCAGAATATAATCGCACGCGTCGGAATAAATAATCGCCGCATCGTTTTGCGTATCGCTCATTTCACCGGACTTGTTCCCGCAGATCACACCGTCAGGCAATCCGGCGGGAATCTTGTAACGCGTGTTCTGCGCCAGCAGCATTTCTTCCATCTCATTGCTGACCGCGCGGCTCATCCAGGTACGGCGGTAAATATCCTCAAGCAGCTGTCCCACGTCTTTTGCCGCCACCTGATTAACCCCATTTCCCGTATTTGTGGCCGAATTGCTGAATCCATTGTATTCCACAGTCATCTCACTGTATCCATGGCTCTGTATAAATTCATTGACCTTCGCGATACCGTCCGCATAACTTGAATTTCCAAGAATATAGAGAAGCTGATTGGAGGACTCGTTGTCACTGTAGGTGATCATCGCATTCATCAGGGACATGATGCTGTCCGTCCGCTCCAGCTCACCGTCCTCAATCGCCGTATACACCGCACCCATAATAAAAAGCTTCATGACACTCGCGGATTTCATCGGCTGGTCATTAATGACAAAGCTTTCATCCGTGTTCAGATTTTTCACATAAACCGACCAGCTCCCATCGTAGCCCGCAATCGCTGTTCTGAGCGTTTCTTCCAGGTCTTCCAGCGTCTTCGCCTGCTGCCACGGATGCACCCGTTTTGCGCGTTCAATCGGAAGTCGTCCGCAGTGATAAATAAACCATGGAGACAATGTACCCAGCTCTTCCGGCATTGCCATGGGTATCTGGAAATCCTCGCCAAGCTCTACCGCTTCCAGAAAATCCAAAATCGCCTGTTCGCGCTCTGCGGAAGCATCCGCGTCCAAATCGTCTGTCTCCTGCTCATTTTCTGAACCATCCCCGGACTCCGTATCCGTTCCGCTATCTGATTTCGGAACAATCCCGGTCATCTCCGCAAACAGGGACTCAAGCTCCTCCGGCAATATAAGAGCAGAATCAGCGCCGTCCGCCTCCTGCGCTGCGGAAACCATAGACACTTCTTCGTCCGGCTCATCACCAGCGGATGACACAGCGGCTTTGGAAACGGCAGCCGGACTGCTCTCCCACCCGGCCGCCATCACGCCTGCCGCAGCACAGCTTCCCGCACACAGGAATAAGCCCCCGCGTATCAGGAGTGTTTTCTTTTTTTTCTTTGTTAGCGCTGTTCTCATAAGACCTCCCTGCCTGCTTCAGCCGGCTTCCCCGTCCAATGTAAAGAAATCATAATCGCGGTTGTCCCCGCCAAAAATATCATTATATTCCAGAATATTATACTCGTTCATCCGCTCATAATATGGAGAATCCTTATCGTCCAGATCATAAAATTCTCCGTCCGCCCCCCAGTAGCCGACAGAATTGATCACCGGAATCTCCTCGCTCAGATCCAGCAGGTATTCCTGATAGCCGGTCATAGACAGCCCCAGCCGGTCCGCTATAATAC